>CAZBPK010000113.1:0-60859 GCA_964493765.1 uncultured Bacteroidia bacterium
TAGCGGGTACAGGTCCATTTGATTTTACGTTGACGAATGGGACGGATATCATAAATTTAACGAATATTACGTTACCGCATACGGAGCCTGTAGTACCAACCGTAAGTGGGGTATGGCAGATAACGAACATAACGGATGCGAATAGATGTACAAATAGTGGTCCATTAGGGAGTGTCAATGTAACGTTGAATCCAACTCCTGTATTAGGCTTATCGACAACAGATCCTACTACTTTTTGTGTAGGAGGAAGTATAGATTTAGATGTAAGTTTATTAACGGGTACAGGACCATTTGATTTTACGTTGACGAATGGGACGGATATCATAAATTTAACGAATATTACGTTACCGCATACGGAGACAGTAGTACCAACTGTAAGTGGTGTATGGCAGATAACGAACATAACGGATGCGAATGGATGTACAAATAGTGGTCCATTAGGGAGTGTCAATGTAACGTTGAATCCAACTCCTGTATTAGGCTTATCGACAACAGATCCTACTACATTTTGTGTAGGAGGAAGTATAGATTTAGATGTAAGTTTATTAACGGGCACGGGACCATTTGATTTTACGTTGACGAATGGGACGGATATCATAAATTTAACTAATATTACGTTACCGCATACGGAGACAGTAGTACCAACTGTAAGTGGTGTATGGCAGATAACGAACATAACAGATGCGAATGGATGTACAAATAGTGGTCCATTAGGGAGTGTCAATGTAACGTTGAATCCTACCCCTAGTATAACGCCAATAACAAGCACAGTTTGTACAGGTTCAAATGTTAATTTTACACAAAGTGTAGGAGGCTTACCAGCTGGAGGTACATGGATTGTTACTCCGGGAACAAGTGGAACAGATTGGAATATAGTTAGTGGCGATGAGACTGGTTCAAATATACAGTTTTTAACATCTGGTAGCTATAGTGTTAGCTATACGAGTGCAGATGGTTGTATTAGTAATACGGCAACTGTTACGGTGAATAGTTCTTTCACTCTAATTGCTCCTTCTAGTGAATGCGAGAACAAAATTGTAAAAGTTTATACCTCTACAATCGTATCATCTCCAACATGGTCTGTTTCTAATGAAGGTACGGATGCTGATTTTATGTATACAGATGGTGATAGTGCTTATATATACATTTACAATGGTACTGTTACATCAATTACTGTTACATTATCTAATGGTTCTTGCTCTGATAATGTGGTAATTGCTATTGACCAAGCCATAGAAATTAATTTAAAAGCGTTACTGAATGGACCCAAAGATGGTTCAGGAGGTATGTTTGCAAGCATTATTCCTGAGTTAATAGATGTTTATATTGATGGAAGTCTTCCTACACCCTATAATGTACCTGAATATTTGAATGGTTCATATATTGATATTCCTAGTGATGGTGGTGCAGGTGATGCAGTAGATGTAGTTCAAATTGAACTAAGAGATCAAACAAACCCCGCTTCTATAGTAGCTACAACATGGGGTATTCTTATGGCTGATGGAGATGTAAGAGATTATTATCAAGGGGGTTCTTTCTTTGGTGCTAAATCAGATGTATATTTCTGTGGGGTTCCCAATGACGATTATTACATTGTGGTTAAACATAGAAACCACTTGCCCATCATGTCAGTTGCACCAATTACTTTAAGCACATCTTCCTCAACTACAGTTGATTTAACAAATCCTGCTAATGTTTATAATTCTTCATTTGGAAGTTGTAATATTGATGCGGGTACAGCTTATATGTGGGAAGGTAATGTTTATGATGATGCTTCTATATCAGATTTAGGTGAAGTAAATGCTACCGACTTTTTCTATGTTTCCACAGATAATGATAATTCCTTAACTGGCTATGTTGATGGAGATTTAGATTTAGATGGAGATGTAGATGCTGATGATTTTAATATGGTTCAAGATGGAAATAATAATCTGTATTTTACGGATATTCCTAAACCTGAATTAAATCCATAATTAAATTAATTTTTTGAGAGAGGTTGCCCATAAGCAACCTCTTTTTTTTATTGAAAATGCTTATTTTTGCATAATGAAAAATATTATTGAAGAAAATTTTGAGCAGATGCTCAAGGTTTTAAACGAGTTTATGCGAATAGAGAACTATGATAAAATTGAGCAGGTTGCTTTATTGATGAAGCATGCTTTCCAAAGAGGGGGTAAAATTATTGCTTGTGGGAATGGGGGGTCTCATTGTGATGCGATGCACTTTGCTGAGGAATTAACGGGTCGTTTCCGAGAAAATCGTAAGCCCCTTCCTGCTATAGCCATTTCAGACCCTTCGCATCTCTCTTGTGTTGCTAATGATTTTGGATTTGATTTTGTCTTTTCAAGATATATAGAAGCTTTAGGAAAACCTGAGGATATACTTTTAGCCATTTCTACTTCAGGAAATAGTAAAAACATTCTTGAAGCTTGTAAAAAAGCTAGAGAAATGGGGCTAAAAATTGTGGCTTTAACAGGAAATCATGGAGGAAAATTAGCGGAATTAGCAGATTTAGAAATTCGTGTTCCCTATCTAGGATATGCGGATAGAATTCAAGAAATTCATATAAAAATTATTCATACGCTCATTCAATTGATTGAACAAGAATAAATTAAAATGATTATTCTTTAGAATATGCGTGAGGGATGTGGAGGGCACGAAGTGGCACTGCCTTTTGACGCTTTTGAAAAAAGTGGAAAAAGGATTGCCGAAGCGTTAGCGAAGCCCGTAACAGCCCGACCCGAACGAAGTGAGGGGCACGCCCTAATAAAAATGAAAAACCGGCAAAAATAATTTTACCGGTTCAACAATAAACTAACTAAACTAACTACTATGCTAACCTTTTATAAGGTTGTTGCAAAAATACCATGTTTTTTTGTCTAATGTCAAACATAAATTGTAATTTACCAATAAAAACGTATTTTTGTGCGTTATATATATATTTTTTTTACACGTATTTTTACTTATATTGTAGCTTTATGAATTTTAAAATTCTATTGATTTTACCTATATTTGTGTTGAAATTGTTTATTGCTAATTCTTTATTTTCTCAAATTGATACTGACTCGTTGGATATTTTTAATCAAGATACAATTTCACCTGTCCAAAGAAGCGGAATTTTTGACTTTGTTTTTAGTAGAAGTTATATTATCAATTCAGATTTTAGGGACGATGTTCCATTAATTCCTGCAGAATCTGGTACCTCTTCAATTGGATTAAGTTTTAATAGATTGATTAACAAAAAGATAGGTTTACATTTTCAGCCAGTATTTAAAACTTTGAGGTTGTCATTTAAAAATGATAAAACAAGAACTTTCCCCAATGATCCCGATACCACTTTGAGTTCTCAAAAGTATAGAATCTATTATATTGCTACCGATTTAGGGTTTCGTTATAATATAAAAAAAGATGAAAAAAATCGTCCCGTTACCTTTGTAGAATTAGGCTTTTCTTTAGGGGTCAATGTTGGAAATTCTGAAAAGAAAATTAGATTTTTGCAAGATGAAAAAATTAAAATTAAAAGTTCAACTATTAATAATTTGAATAGATTTTATACTGGAAGTTATGCTAAAATTAATTATAGGTGGTTAGGATTATTTTTTAACTATAGATTTTCCAATATTTTTAAGAAAGATGCATTATATCGTTTTGATTTAAATGACTTTCGGCAATACCCTGAGTTTCCAAATTTTGAAGTGGGTTTTTGTTTGGTATTATAAAGTATCAAAATTTTTTTGTAAATCTTAAATATTACTTGTAATATTGAACCTTAAAAGGAAGTCAAAACATTATGGAATGGTATAAAAGAACCACAGAAGGTATATTAACACCAACATCTGATAAAATTGAAGCTCCTGATGGACTTTGGACAAAGTGCCCAAGTTGTAAAAAAGCTACACATCATAAAGAACTTCTGGAAAATTTTTATGTTTGTCCTTATTGCGACCATCATTATCCAGCTAGTTCTGAATTATATTTTAAACTTTTGTTTGATAACAATCAATTCACTGAATTAGACCCTAACTTATCTTCTGATGACCCTTTAAATTTTAAAGACACCAAAAATTATCCATCAAGGATTAAAAATACTCAAGAAAAAACGGGTTTAGTAGATGCTGTTAGAACTGCTCATGGATTAATGTCTCATATTAATGTAGTGATAGGTTGTATGGATTTTCAATTTATTGGGGGTTCTATGGGTTCAGTAGTTGGAGAAAAGATTGCAAGAGCTATTAGTTTTGCTATTCATTTTAAATATCCATTTATAATGATTTCAAGAAGTGGCGGTGCAAGAATGATGGAGGGTGCTTTAAGTTTAATGCAAATGGCAAAAACTTCTGCAAGACTTGCTCAACTAGCAGATGAAGGTATTCCTTATATATCCGTTTTAACAGATCCAACAACAGGAGGCGTTACTGCAAGCTATGCCATGTTAGGTGATGTTCATATTGCTGAGCCTAAGGCTTTAATTGGTTTTGCAGGTCCAAGAGTAATAAAAGAAACTATAGGAAAAGATTTGCCTGAAGGCTTTCAAAGAGCCGAATTCCTTTTAGAACATGGATTTATTGACGCTATAGTGAATAGAAAAGATTTAAAAGCTAATCTTTCCAAAATTATTGGCTTACTTTTGCCTTCTACTGAAATTTCATGAGAATTATCTCAAAACCTGTTCTTTGTAATTATTATTTAACTTATCGTTGTAATGCGAAGTGTGGTTTTTGTGATATTTGGGAAAAACCATCACCTTACGTTCATTATGACAATGTGTTTCATAATCTAAAAGATTTAAAAAAACTTGGAGTTAATGTTATTGATTTTACAGGTGGAGAACCCTTATTACACCAAGATTTGCCTCAATTTTTGCAGTTAGCAAAAAACTTTGGGTTTCTTACTACAGTTACTACCAACACACTTTTATATCCCAAAAATGCTGAAAAGTTAAAAGGTCTTGTTGATATGCTGCATTTTTCCTTAGATTCTCCTTATGAAGACGAACACAATGCTTCAAGAGGTGTAAACTGTTATCAACATTTATTAAAATCTATTGAAATTGCTAAATCACTTCGTGAAAAACCAGACATACTTTTTACAGTTCATTCCCAAAACATTCATCAAATACAAGAAGTTTATGAAAAATTTGCATTGCCTAATGATTTCATTTTAATACTAAATCCGATTTTTTCTTATAATGAAATAGGAAGTGAATTAAGTTTTGAGGATATTCAATTATTAAAATCTTGGCGTTACAAAAAAAACGTTTATTTGAATGAAGCATTTTTAGCATTAAGACTAAATGGAGGAAATCAAATTACTCAACCAATTTGTAAAGCTGGTTCTTCTACCATTGTAATTTCTCCAGAAAATGAGTTACTTTTGCCTTGTTATCATTTAGCCGTGAAAAATTTTAAAATTCAAAATAATTTATTTCAACTTTGGTATTCTCCTGAGGTTCAAAGTATTATTAAAATGGAAGGAAAGTTAGAAAAATGCCAAGGTTGCACAATCAATTGTTACATGCAACCTTCGTTTGCTGTGGAAATGAATTCTTACTTTTGGATAGCCCTTCCATCTACTTTAAAATACAGTTTAGAAAAATGGGTTTATTAATCAATCAATCAAAAAAATTTATGAAAAATATACTTTTTCTTCTAATAGCATTAGTTTTTACTTCTTGCATTGAAATTATTCAAGAAATTCAATTGAAAAAGAACGGTAGTGGTACAGCCATTTATACTATGAACATGTCAAAAATGAAAGACATGATGGAGAGTTTAAAATCTTTAGGGGGTGATTCCAAAGATACTGATTTAGGAGATACCGATAAACAATTTGCTAACTATGCAGATAATCTTAAAATTATGGATGGAATTTCTAAAGTTAAATTTACTTCAAAAGATTTTGTTTATAAGATTTCTTTTCAATTTAAAAATTTATCTTCTTTAAATAAGGCTTTGACTTACCTAAATAATGGTAAAGGAGGCTTAGAACAACAAATTATTGAATATGTAAAATTGGATAAAAAACAAATCATTGTCAAAAATTCTAATCAAATTGGTAAGATTAATGAAAAATCCAAAGCTCAAAAATTACAAGACTTTAATGCAGAAGAGGAAATGGGAGATACAATACTTGATGATCAAAAAGAAGATTCTCCCAAAGATGAAGAGATGATGAAAACTTTTTTTATGGATGCAAGTTTTACAACCATTATCCAAGTATATGGAAATGTCGCCTCTAATTCTCACCCTAATGCACAAGTTTCTGGAAAGAAAGTAACCCTAAAAATTCCAATATTAGAATTAGATAAAACTGAAAATACACAGAATATAATTACCCTGAAATAATTATTTAAATTTTATATATATATGGAAGGTCAAAAAATAACCATTCAAAACGGAAAATTAAATGTTCCCAATAATCCAATTATCCCTTTTATTATTGGTGATGGAACGGGTCCTGATATTTGGCATGCGGCTGTTAGAGTTTTAGATGCAGCTGTTGAAAAAGCCTTTAATGGAACCAAAAAAATTGTTTGGAGAGAAGTTCTTGCAGGTGAAAAAGCGTATAATCTTACAGGGAATTGGCTTCCTGATGAAACCATTGATACCATTAAAGAATATTTAATTGCTATTAAAGGTCCTTTAACTACTCCTGTAGGAGGGGGGATTCGTTCTTTGAATGTTGCATTAAGGCAAACTCTTGATTTATACGTTTGTTTGAGGCCCGTACGCTGGTTCAAAGGGGTTCCTTCGCCTGTATGTCATCCTGAAAAAGTAGATATGGTAATTTTTAGAGAAAATACCGAAGATATTTATGCAGGTATTGAATATGCCGCAGGGACAGAAGAAGCACAAAAAGTGCTAGAATTTTTAAAAAATACTTTCCCTAAACAATACGATAAAATTCGCTTTAATACCGTAGAAAAAACAAAAGAATTTTCTGAATTAAGCCACATAGAAACCGAACTCGATAAACCTTATGTGGGAATTGGTATAAAACCTGTTTCTAAGCTTGGTACAGAAAGGCTCATCATTGCGGCTATTCAATATGCAATAGAGAACCATCGCAAGTCGGTAACTATTGTTCATAAAGGGAATATCATGAAATTTACGGAAGGTTCTTTTCGGGATTGGGGTTACGCTATTGCTGAAAAACGTTTTGGGGATAAAGTGTATACTTGGTCTCAATGGGAAAGAACCAAGAAAGAAAAAGGAGAACAAGCCGCTAATGAAGAACAAAAACAAGCATTAGCCTCTGGTAAAATACTTATTAAAGATGCCATTGCAGATATCGCTCTTCAACAAGTGCTAACAAGACCCGAGGATTTTGATGTAATTGCTACGCTTAACTTAAATGGCGATTATTTATCTGATGCTTTAGCGGCTCAGGTAGGCGGAATTGGAATTGCTCCTGGGGCTAATATTAATTACATTACAGGGCATGCAATTTTTGAGGCTACGCACGGAACCGCTCCTAAATACGCAGGCTTAGATAAAGTCAATCCTAGTTCTGTCATTCTTTCGGCTGTTATGATGTTTGAATACTTTGGATGGACTAAAGCCGCTCAATTAGTATACGACGCCCTAGAAGCCGCTATTTCTTCTAAACAAGTTACTTATGACTTCGCAAGACTAATGGACGGCGCTAAAGAACTCAAATGTTCTGAATTTGCTAATGTAATGATTGAGCATATCCAAAAAGCATAGATTTATAAAATCCTTATATTATTAACCAGCGTTAAGAATTTTTTGTTTTTACGCTGGTTATTTTATTTATGTAACTTAATCAAATTGGAATAAATTAATTATGCATCAATGAACAAATCTTTATTAATTTCCTGTAATTCAATAAATCTCCATTTTGCATTAAATACTTAAAAAAGAATAAATTATTTTCTAAAAATACTAAATGCTGATAAACCATAAACTTTTTTTTCTTGAAAACCTTCAAAATTTTGGAATGAGTCTGAAGATAAATGCTCTAAAACCATCATTCCATTGGGTTTCAAAAATTCTAAGAGTTTGGGTATTAAAATATGTAAAGGAATTTTCTGATAAGGTGGGTCTAAAAAAATAATATCAAATAATGTAGTATTATTTTTGATAAAATCTTGGTAATCTTGCAAAAGGAAATTGGCGTTTTCAATTTTCCAATCCTTAATAATTTGCTGAATAAATTTTTGGCAGTTTTTAGAATGATCCACAAAACAAACCCATTGAGCCCCTCTGCTGAGTGCTTCTAAACCCATATTTCCAGTCCCAGCAAATAAATCTAAAAATACAACCTCTAACCAATCCCATTCTGAATTCAAATAATTAAAAAGAGCTTCTTTTGCAATGTTTTTAGTAGGTCTTGATGGTAAATTATTCCCATAAGGAATACTTTTGCCTTTAAATTTTCCTGAAAGAATTTTCACAATTATTTTTTATTGTTTTCCAAATAATGAAAAATCAAAGGTGCATATTGAAACAGTTTAAAACCTTGCTGTTCTAATGCAATTTGGGGGGCATATATATTAGGAATTTCTCTATAAAGGGGATAATGTTCTTGAATAATTAATTTGAGTTCATTAAATTGACTATTAATTCCCGTCATAATGATTTCAAGATTTTTTTCATTGATGGATAGTGCGTTATTGATTAAAATGATGTTGTAAAGAAAATCATCAGGTGTATCAAAATGTAATTGATTAGCATATAATAAACTACCAGCATTAAAAACCACATAATTAAAACTATTTTCGTAAAGCTCTAATGCAGCAAAATATCCAGTAGGTTGGTAAGTAGCGGATTTGTAATAATGCAAAATAGAACTAGCAATGGTATGTCTTATTTCTACATCAGGAAAATAATATTGTGCTTTTTTCTGAAGTTCTGTATCAATAGCATAAATGATATTCAAACTTAGGGGTTTAATCATATTCCTGAAGCAAACTTCATTAGAATTAATTCTATATAATTGTTCTAAATAAGCTTGTTCTGAGCCATCTGGTAAAAATTCTGAGGGAACTATCATCCATTTTTTTGAATTTATGATAATTTCCCATGAGGCAAATTTGTTTTTAAGAAGCTCATCTTCAAAACAAATTTTACCTAAAAAATCAGCAACCTCATATTGATTAATATTTATAAATGTTTTGATGAGTAAAATTTCACCATTCGTATTAAAAATAGATAGTAAAAACGATTTTTCGTTTAAATACAGGACTACCCTATATACAGAAAAGTATTTAGGGTCAAATAAAGGGCTAACAAAATCGGCATTAAACCGAGACGACTTTCCTAATACAATCATAGAGGAAGTTAAATTTTGTGGAACGGTTCAAATTTATATCAATTTTTAATAGCATTATCAATTGTTAATAAATTTCTTAAATTTTTTTAGATAGTCATTGAAAATATTTTGGTTTGTGGTTGTTTTTCTTTTAAATGTAAGTCAAATGCCATAGATATATTTCTTACAAATGCTTTTCCTAACTCTGTAATTTTTAAATAGTTATCATAAATCTCTAATAGACCATCATTTTCAGCTTCTTTTAACTGTTGTAAAACTTGTGGAATTTCAGGAAAATAGGTTTCAGGTTTATCCCAATGAGTTTCCCAACGGCACATGATATTCAATATATGTTGCCTGATTATCAAATCTTTTTCAGATAACAAATGACCTCTAAAAATGGGTAATTCTTGGCGATGAATTTTCTCTTCATATTGTTCTAATGTTTTTAAATTTTGACCAAAACCCAACCAAGTATCACCAATAGATGATACTCCAAGACCAATCATTAATTTAGAAAAGCCAATGGTATAACCCATAAAATTCCTATGCAATGTTTTATTTAAAACTGCTTGATAAAGAGAATCATGAGGCTTTGCAAAATGATCCATTCCAATTTCTATATAACCCGCTTCCTCAAATAATTTTCTTCCTGTTTCATATAAAATTCTTTTTTCATAGCCTGTGGGAATATCCTCCTCAGAAAACCCCCTTTGTCCTATAATTCCATCAATCCATGGAACATGTGCATAACTATAAAATGCTAATCTATCAGGATTTAACTCAATGGTTTTTAATACAGTATTTCTAATTCCTTCTACTTTTTGTTTGGGTAATCCAAAAACCAAATCATGACTTATAGAAGTATAACCCATTTCTCGACTGATTTCTGTTAATTTTTTTACCTTTTCAAATGGTTGAATTCGATGAATGGCTTCTTGAACAACGGGATTATAGTCTTGAACCCCCATGCTTATTCTGCGAAAACCTAAATCATATAAAACTTGAAGATGTTCTTGGGTTGTATTATTTGGATGAGCTTCAAAACCTAATTCAGGCTCGTCATAAAGTTTACTAGTTCTAAAAATATGTTGAATTAAGTTTTCTAGGTTTTTGGGCGAAAAAAAAGTTGGTGTACCACCTCCTAAATGAATCTCTTTAATCATCGGCTTTTCAGAAAATAAAGCTAAATACAGATCCCATTCCTTTTTTAAAAGCTCAATATAGGGTTCTTCTACACCATGATTTTTGGTGATTCTTTTATTACAACCACAAAAAGTACATAACGATTCACAAAATGGTAAATGTATATAAATACTAATTCCCTGTGTAGTGTTGGTTTCTTGAAATGTTTTTTTTAAAGTTTGTAAATATTGTTGCTGAGTAAAATTTTTTTCGTCCCAAAATGGAACAGTGGGATAACTAGTATATCTTGGTCCTTGTACATTATATTTATGAACTAATTGATAAAAATCTTCTGAATGATTCATGAATGAATTAAGTTTTGTATTGCTTCGTAATATTTTGTATCTAGATTTTTGAGAATATATGTTTTTGTATCATTTTGAATTTTTATCAAATGGTACCAAGTAATACCATCTTCATCTTCTTCATTTTCAATTTTTATTAAAGAATTATTGGATAAATCATACTTTTTATAAAAACGAAAAAAACCAATTTGTCTTTCTACAATCAAACTTTGATTTTTAAAATAAAGGGTAATAAATGAAGAACTCATTCCTATATAAGTTAGCAATGAACCCAACAAAAATATATTTATAGATACAAATATTTGCATAAAGTCATTCAGTGGAATTTTACCATTAAAATACCCAACAATCGGTATAGAAATTAACCAAACTCCAACCATTACAAATGTAACCATTAAAATACTCATTTTCTCTTTCCACTTTACAATCGGTGGATTTTCATTTATTACAATTTGAGAAGACATACTTAAATATAAATACAAAGTTAGTGCATAATTCAGTTCATGAAAAGAAAAAAAATATTTATCTTTATGTATTGGGCGTGTCCCTTGCTTCGCTGCGGGTCGGGCTGTTACGGGCTTCGCTAACGCTTCGGCAATCCTTTTTCCACTTTTTTCAAAAGCGTCAAAAGGCAGTGCCACTTCGTGCCCTCCTCATCCCTCACGCTTAATCAAAAGTTAAAACTCTTTCCATTGATTCCTTTACTGTTTTAATTTAATGATTTTATTTCACTTTTTTTATCAATACAATGATGATTCCTAATGAAGCAATCAAGGCTAAGCTAAGCGTAAACCAAGGCTTTTCAGTACCTAAATAGTTATCTAACAGCCTACCAATTAATACAAATAAGCCAATAGTTACCACTATTTGCATTCCTAACGCAGAATACTTAAAATAAGAATTTTTCATTTAAAATTCTTTAGGAATTTTTTCTTTAGGATAATTTTTTTGAATAAGTTCTTGAGCTTCTTGCCCCATGGTGCAACTTCCGCTGAAAATAGCACCAGCTTGAACTGTCATTTTGTCGGTAATAATATCTCCATGAATATTGGCGGTTTCAGTTAATTGAAGTGTATCTCTAACTATTAAAATACCTTCAATCATACCTGATATGGTTGCATTTTCTGTATCCACTTTACCAATAATTTTTCCTTGTGGGCCTATCACTAAACGGGATTTACAATAAATGTTTCCTTTAACAATTCCTTCAATTCGTATATCGCCATCAATAATTAAATCTCCTAAAATTTGCATTCCTGATGCAATAATACTTAATATAGATTCTTGAATTTGTGGTTTATCGTCTTTTTTGGGATTCGAAAAAAAAGCCATGCTGTATTTTAAAACTGCAAATTAATTCAATTTTTTTAAGCACAAAACAAATATTTTATAATTTTGTACAAAAAAACATGGCTTACCAACCCAACGACCATTACGCAAAAAAGGCTAAAGAAGAAAATTTTGCTGCTCGTTCTGTTTATAAACTTCAGGAAATTGATGAAAAGTACTCCATTTTTAAAGGTGCTAAACAAGTAATGGATTTAGGTGCTTCGCCAGGTTCATGGTCTCAATATGTCAGTAAAAAGCTGGGACATCCTGCAAAAGTTTTTTCTATTGATCTGAACCCCTTGGCTCAATCTATTCCTAACGTAACCTTTGTGATTGCTGATATTTTAAATGTAGATTTGATTGAATTAGCTAAAAATCATGGATTTGATAATCTTTTTGATGTTGTGATTTCTGATATGGCTCCTAAAACTACTGGAATTAGAGTAACAGACCAAGCTCGTTCTTATGAGCTATGTTTAATGGCTTTGGAAGTTGCAAAAAAAGTATTAAAACCAAAAGGTAATTTTGTTTGTAAAATGTTTGATTCTGATGAATTCCAAAATTTCAAAAATCAACTTCATAAAAACTTCAAAAAAGTTAATGTACTAAGACCCAAAAGCACTAGAAAAGAATCCAAAGAAATTTTCTTTATTGCTCAAGATTTTTTCCTTTCTTAGTATTTTACATGAATTAGGTTATTATGCTCTCAATCAACTTATTGCCTTTTGATGGTGAACTTTTTTATTTCCCTAATTTTTTAACACCTCAATATGCTTTATACTATTTTGATATTTTGAAAGAAAAAGTCAAATGGGAACAACCCATAATTAAAATTTTTGGAAAATCTTATTTATCACCAAGGCTTACAGCTTGGTATGGTGATAATCAAGCAGTTTATCAATACTCTGGAGTTAAAAATATTCCCCAAAGTTGGTTTTTTGAACTTTTAGAATTAAAAAGTTTAGTTGAAAAATTTACTTATCATGAATTTAATTCTGTATTACTGAACTGGTATAGAAACCATCACGACAGCATGGGATGGCATGCAGATGATGAAAAAGAACTGGGAATCAATCCCATAATTGCCTCCGTTTCATTAGGGATAACCCGTAAATTTGTGATAAGAAATAAAAGAAATAAAAAATTAAGGTTTGTTGTTCCATTAGAAAATGGTAGTTTATTATTGATGAAAGGTTGTACTCAACACTATTGGGAACACACAATACCAAAGCAAACACAACTGTGCTTAGATAGAATCAATTTGACTTTTAGAAAAATCATTCTTTGACCCATTTTCTTAATCTAATTTTGTCGTTAAGCTATTCAAAATTTTAACAGCATAATTTTCAAATTTTCGCTTTGAATTAAGTTAAATAATTGATTATAAAAATAGGAATGGATTTAAAGACTATTAATTGCATTAGTAAATCCTAAATTATGCTAAATTTATATTTATTTTATATTAAGCATTTTTACTAAATCGTTTTTATGTATATTTGCATGCTTTTACAATTTAGGCTTTTAAATTTTTATAAATTATGAAATATAAAATTTTATTATTTCTAACTGGATTAACGTTTACATTATATTCTAATGCATGGAGTCAGGGCGATGTTTCAAGAAGAAAAAAACACAAAGAGAAACGGGAAATACCTCAAACTCAAAATGTAATTAGCAATCAAAAGCAAACTTCAGACTTGGTTGGAGCCATCATGGACAATAACACTGGAGAGCCTTTGATAGGGGTTACAGTTTTGCTACAAAAAGAGGATTTTCAAAAAGGAGCTTTTTCAGATTTGAATGGCAAGTTTATTTTTACAGATTTACCGTCTGGAACTTATCAGTTAAAATTAACTTATGTATCTTATGAAGGAAAAGAAATATCCAATGTTCAATTAGAAGCGGGTAAGCAGTATCATTTAGCATTTACCATGAAAGAAGTAGGGGTAAACGTAGAAGAAGTGGTTATTCAAAGTGATTTAAGAAAAGAATCTGAAGCCTCTGCAATTTTGATGCAAAAAATGAATTTAAGAATGATGGACATTTTCGCAGGAGATATGATTCTTAAATCTTCTTCTGATTTATTCATTAATACTTCTTTAAGTAGGATGCCTGGTGTAGTTTTTATTGAAGATAAATATCTGGGCATTAGAGGAATGCCTGAACGTTATAATACCGTAATGTTGAACGGTGCATTATTACCTATCATCAATGTAGATAGGCAAGCCTTTGACTTTAGTAATTTGCCTTCTAACATGATTTCACAAATCCAATTAGTAAAGGCTTGTATGGCTGATATGCCTGCGACCTTTGGGGGCGGCTTAGTCTCTTTTGAAACTCCTGGTATTCCTGAAAAAAATCTCACACAAATTAACTATCAAGCCGTTTATAATAGTTTATCTACTTTTAAACCTTATACGCGTGGTATTCATGATAAATCCAAAGGATTTTTAGGCTTATTTGGAGGTCCTAAACCTTTTTTGCCCTCGGATTTTCCCAATAGTGAATATATTCAAAGTTTACCTTTAGAATCAGAAGAACTCGCACAAATAGGACGAAAAACCAATCATGATTTTGTTACCGAAACTTTTCAGGCACCTCCAAGTCAGTCTATAAGTTTAACACTCAAAAGAAGATACGAAAAAAAAGACAATATCTATGGTTTTACAGTTATATCTAATATTACGAATGCATTTTTAACTCAAAATATCAAGCAGAATGTTCTTTCTGAATTTGACCCTGATTTAGGTTATAATCCCGTAGGCGACTCTTTTAGTGCTCCTTTGTATCAAAATCAACAAAGTTACAACCAAATTGTAAACTTAGGCTATCAGAATAACCGCTGGAGCGTTCAGTTCAAAAATTTTATTACTTATTCTCAATGGGATAAATTTATGGCACAAACGGGCAGTTTTGAATTTGAAGGCGAATGGGAGCCTTATCTCTTTAATGTTAAAAGATTTGAAAAACAATTTTATTACGCAAATCAAGCAAATATTCGTTATAAAATCAACGAGAACCAAAAAATAGACTTTACTTTGTTTACAAATACCGTAAGATTTAATGAACCGGGTTTTTATCCCGTGAATTATAGCCAGAATAGTAATGGGGATTGGCATATTTCTGATTCTTGGGTACCTGAAGATAGAGTGGTTTATACCATTTTTTCTTCCCAACAAAAAGATTTTTCCTATGGTGCTAACCTTTTTTATGAACATCAAATGCTTAAAAAAGAATATTCATTTTTAACTTTCAAGATAGGTAACTTTTTATACCTACAAGATAGAACTTTTCAATCTCGCAAGACTGGGCTTTTACCTACCCTAACAGAAGATTCTACGAATATTGTAGTCCAAGATTATTTGATAAATGGTTATGATTTTCATTATGACCCTAGCTTAATTAGACCCCGTGGTTTCTTTTTCTTTGATGATACGCAAAATCATGACTCTTACCTAGGAAAAAGTATCAATATTGCTCCTTATTTACAAGCCACTTATCAAATGAACCAAAATTTTCAAGTTTATACGGGTTTAAGGTTAGAGTCTGCGGAAACCCAAATTACTTCTACGGGTTTAGGAAGTTCAGAAGTTGTGCATAATCAAAAAATATTGGATGTTTTGCCTGCTGTTATTTTAAGTTATAACCTAAAAGAGCGTTCAAGGCTTAAGTTTTCTTTTTGTCAATCTATTGTAAGACCTGATTTTAGAGAACTTTCTTTATTTAATTTTTTTAATCCTACGAATTCTATTTCATGGGAAGGAAATCCTCAAGTCATACGAACAAAAATTAATAGTTTAGATTTACGCTACGAATATTTTGGTAGTAATTTGGATATGTTTTCTGTTACTTTGTTCTTTAAGAATATTCATAAGCCTTTGGAGCAGATGCTTTCTCAAGGGGCTACAGTTTATTTGAATACTTATACATTAAGAAATTCTGAATATGCTAATAACTAGGGAATAGAATTAGAAGCGAGACAAAGACTAGGAGTTGATAATTATCTGAAAAACATTGCTTTATATGGAAATATTATGTTGCAAACAAGTAATGTAAAAGATGATAGAACAGGTAATACTACACGACCTCTACAAGGTCAAAGTCCTTATGTTATCAATACAGGCGTGTTATATCAAGAGCCTAGAACCAGAATTAATTTTGATATTTTTTATAATCGTTATGGAAGACAAATCGTTATAGTGGGCGTTCCTGGGGCTTTTAATAATCTTTATGTTTTACCAAGACATCGTTTGGACTTCCAAGTCAGTAAAACCTTTAAAGAGAAATTGATGTTAAAAGTTGCAATTCAAGATATATTGGCTCAGCCTTTCTATAAAGTGCAATTCCAGACAAACGAAAAAACGGGTCGGTTGAAAGATGCTACCTTGGCTACTCGTACACAAGTAGGAAGACTATTGACTTTGTCTTTGCAGTATAGGTTTTAAATTTTAAATATTAAATGAAACTTTGGGGTTGATATAAAAGGGGTTCCAATAATTGGAACCCCTTTTATATCAACTATTAACTTTTAGTTTATTTATAAATCACTACTTTTTGTCCCACCCGAATTAAAGTAGATTTCATGTTGTTCCAAACCATAATATTTTTTACTGATACTTTATATTTTAAGGCGATATGACTTAAAGTCTCGCCAGATTTTACCACATGGTAAATAGTTTGTTTATGGGTTGTATTTTGAGTATTATTTGTTGTATAAATAGGCGTATTTTGAATATATTGATAGCCCTCTAATGAGGTAGTCAAAGAATCATAAGCATATTTATAAGCTTCTGCGGTTCTAGATAAGGCTTCATAAATCATTTCTCCTTTAATTTGATAACCACCAATAAATAAATGTACGTAATCCGGTTGGGCTAAACCTGCTTTTACCCATTTTGTCATTGCACCGGGGCCACCAGAAATGTAATACCAATCATAAAAACCACAATCTTGCTCTTTAGCAATTTTTTGAATTAAATCTCTATAAATTTTACCAGCGCTAACACTCACTCCACGCTTCATTAAATCTTGTGTAGAGGTTAATAAAATTGAAGCATTAGGGGCAACCGTTCGGATTTGATGAATAATTTTAATAATATCACTTTCCAAATCAGGTCTTACAGTGTTAAAATAGTAAAAGTCATTACCCCCGTAATCCAAAATGACCAAATCAGGCTCTAACTCAGGCAGATGCTCAGTAAACTTTTTTTGATACAAAGGTGCAGACATTTGAGCACCCCCTATACCACAGGTATGTACAACCACTCCCGGATTTTCGCTTTCTAAACTCATTCCATAAAATTCAAAATCTTTTTGCTCTGGTCTATTTTTTAGCACTTTCAAGGTGATAGACTTAGGAATAGGAGGAATCTTCAATAAAATATATGGCAAATTTGTATCGGTCTCCATGATTTTAACAATTTGAGTGTGGGTACCTATTGTGATGCTAAAATCAAACATTTCCTTAGACTTTTTACAGAAAACTTTGAGCATGGTATAATGGGAAGGAACAGGTTTATAAAATGACAAAGTAAATGAAGAACCTGGCAATTGGGTTTTACAAGTTGCACCAGATACTCCCAGAGCAAATTTTGGATATGCCTCAATGCTTCTTGAACATGCCCAAGGTCCATAATGCTCTGACTTATATTGCAATGATGAATAAGTTCTACCAGTAGAAAGTGGGAACATCATTCCTCTACCCGCATCGCCAAATTTCTCTTGTAATCTTTTTCTAACAACCTCAGGTAGTACATCAGGTTGTATATGAGAATCTCCCATCCAAACTATAGAAATTTTTTTAGGTTCTGAACTAAACCATTTATCATAAAAACTTTGTAAAGATTTTAAATTCCAATATTGAATAACGTTCAATTCTGGATGTAGCCAATTATATTTGGTAGTGTCATAAGAACCAAATTGTTCCCATTGAGCATGTAAATAAGTAGATTTAGCAAAGAAAAAAAGTAAGTAAAGTAAGCAATATTTCAAAATTCTTGGGTTTTTTAGGTAGCAAAAATGAAATTTCATCATGCAAAATTACAATTTTTTTAGGCAAACCCTATTTTTGTCAATAAGAACTTTGAATTATTTAAGATAATTTTTGGGGCTTGCTTCTCAATTGGTTGGCTATCGGTTACATTGGAGTTTCTTTGTTCATTTTTTGAGTTAATTAGGATTTGTTTAAATTTTTTAAGTCAAAAAAGAATATTTTTAATCAAAACAATTTGATTTTAATTTTTAGAAATTATCTTGCCATACTCTACGTTTTTGTAAACGTAAATCCTGCAAAGTTTGAGATTTTACATTGATGGTCATGTTATAACTTTTAAATTGCCCAAAGGGTATCCAATTAAAGCGAAGTTCCCAACAGTGTAAATCTCTGGTAATAGAAACATTTGTATATGCCATTTTTTTGGTTCTTAAATCATAACCTGTATTAATATTTATTCCCCATTTAGGTGTAAATTGAATACTACCATCAGCTCGTATGGTTTCGGTAACTTTATAATCATGGAAGGGTCTATCGTAGTTAAGATTATAGCTTAAATTCAAATTCACTGGAATTTTAAAAACTGCATACTGCTTAAATAAACTATCGGTTTCTCTTTTTTGGGTATTTAGTTCTGACCATTTAGAAGCTTTTTGATTTTTAGATTGAAAATTTGTGCCCACAGAGATATTCCAATTCGTAAAACGACCTAAACGCTTTTTTTCATCAAAGTAAAATTTATTGACCCTTACAAATCCATTGCCTTTGGCTTCAAAATGGTAGGGATCTAAAGTAGTATTTACGTTGATGTTTATTCGGTTATCGAGAACGTTATTTCTAAAATTGAAAGTGAAATTACTCCATTTCAAAGAATCTGCTACACGATTATACCCACCATTCACCCCAAAATTGTCAATTAAGATTAATTTTCTGGCTTCTTTTTTTGCGGAAGTATCATTTTTTGCAGGTGGTAATTTCATCTCCAATACATTAGCCATACCAAAATTAATAGATTCTTGTTTCCCAGCAGGAGGCCCCCCTAAAACTGATTGTTCGTAGATAGAATATTTTGCTATATCGCCTAAACGATTTGTTTGTACGGTTGAATAATTTTTATACTGAGATTCCGAAAAATCTGGACGATAAACAAAACTGATATTGGGTCTAACTGTATGTCTAAATCGAACATTAGGAGTTCCAAAAATTCCATATAAATTGGTGGTCATAGAAGTATTGAAGGCATAATCCCTTGTCGCTTTAAATCCATTGATGGGTTTCACAATTATCGTGTCAGAAATATCCCGCTCAATAAATTCCTTCTGAATAGTTTTTAAATACCAATATTCGTTATAACTAAAACTAGGATTAATACGAATATATTTTAATACAGAAAAACCTGTGGAAACTCCTGCAGTTTGTTTAATACCATTATTCATTTCTTTCCATATATCAGGACGGAAAAGCAAAGAATCATAAGTATTAATTCGGTTTACTATGGAAGTATTGTAATCCAAACCAATTTGTTCATACCATTTGGCATCACCCACTTTGTTTTTACGCTTTAAGGGAAAAGTTCTTGCCCTATTAATATTAATGGTTGGGAATTGTAAATCTACTTTTTGTTGGTCCACATATTGAATTGCATTAGCGGCAGCTGTCAAACTCCAAGGCGTATTGGGAAAAATCTTAGAAAAATTGACAGAAGACTGTACCGTATTGTTAAAAATATTGGTAGGATTAAAAAAGGTGGCTCTACGAAAATAATTATTGGTAGTATAATTCACATTAGCATTTAAAGTGGCAAAAGGACCCATGGTTTGAGTATGTTGCCAAGTTAATTTAGTTAAATTGGAACGTGAATAATCTGGGTCTAATTTATCTCCATTGATTTCCCTAAAACGATTAAAATCAATGCGACCTTTCATGGTATATCTTTTATTATAGTTAGTTTCAAAACCCAATTGCCAACTTCCTTTGGTATATATATCCGCTTTAAAAAATACATCCGCATATTTACTAAAAGCCCAATAATAACCCATTCTTTGAAAAAAGAAACCTAACCTTTCACTTTCTCCGTACTGAGGAAAAACTATACCAGAGGTTCTTTTTTTATTCAATGGGAAATAACCAAAAGGAACAATAATAGGAATGGGTAAATTTTCTACCACCATAAACAAAGGACCTGAAACAATTTTACTATTGGGAACCACTTTGAGCTTTGAAGATTGGATATAAAAATGGGGTGGGTCGTGATCACAAGTTGTAAACTTACCATCTTTAATAAAAACCGATTTATCGGGATTCATTCTAATAGAATCTCCTAAGAGTACATCACCATTTTGATTGGTTTTTACTTGTAAAATGCTTCCTTTTTTGGTTTTGAAGTTGTACTTCATTTTTTCAGAATAATAGGTGTCCTCACCATCTTTAAATATTGGAGTATTTTTCCAGCCACCTTGTCCATTATTCAAAGTAGAATCCCACAAACCTTCTGCATAAATTAAATTTTCTTTCCATTCCACCCAAATTTTATGGGCTTGTAAATCCATAGATTGATATTTCAAGCTTGCACCATTGTAAAGATACAGAACCCTATTTTTTACATCAAAAACTATGGAATCTTTTGCGGCATATTTCAAAGGTGATTCTAAATCGCTTTTCTTTTTTAAAGAATCTACAAAAACCGCACGCAAAGAATCCTGCCTAACCTTATGGAGGCTATCCGATAAGACAAGGCTATCTTTAACGCTTATGAGGGTATCCGATTGGATTTGGGCATAAGAGCCATTCCAGTAGAAGCACCAGAAGAGAAACAAAAAAAAGATGAGGGCGTGTCCCTCGCTTTGCTCGGGTCGGGCTGCTTTGGGCTTCGCATTTGCTTCGGCAATCCTTTTCCTTTCAGTCAAAGGCAGTGCTTCCCCTTCGCATCCCTCACGCTTATCCCAAAAATCAATTTTCCAAATTCTTATTTCTGACTTCACTGTAAAGCCATCTTTTAATCCAACTTTAATACCGCCATAAATGCAGACTGCGGAACTTCCACGTTCCCCACTTGCCTCATTCGTTTTTTCCCTTCTTTTTGTTTTTCAATTAATTTTCTTTTACGGCTTATATCCCCTCCATAACATTTTGCGGTAACATCTTTTCTTAACGCTTTAACGGTTTCTCTTGCTATAACTTTCGATCCTATACTAGCCTGAATAGCTATTTCAAATTGATGTTTAGGAATCAATTCTTTTAATTTTTGGCATAATTTTTTGCCCCAGTCATAAGCTTTATCCCTATGAATAATTGCAGAAAGTGCATCAACAGGGTCACCATTTAGTAAAATATCCATTTTTACCAAATGAGATTGCCTATAACCAATAAAATCGTAATCAAAAGAAGCATAACCCTTAGAAATGGATTTTAGTTTATCATAAAAATCAAAAACTACTTCTGCCAGAGGCAACTCAAAAACCAACTCTACGCGGTCCGTAGTCAAATAATTTTGATTTTTAAAAATTCCTCTTCTATCCATACAAAGCGTAATTAATGGACCAATATATTCAGACTTCGTAATAATTTGAGCTTTAATAAAAGGCTCTTCTAAATGTTTTAATACATTAGGATTGGGTAAATCTGCTGGGCTATTCACAGGGATTCTATTACCATTGGTTAATTCAGCAATATAACTTACACTAGGAACCGTTGTAATTACAGACATATTGAACTCCCTCTCCAATCGTTCTTGGATAATTTCCAAGTGTAATAACCCTAAGAACCCTGTTCTAAATCCAAAGCCTAAAGCCGCAGAAGTTTCTGGCTCATATACTAATGAAGCATCATTTAATTTCAACTTATCTAAAGAAGCTCTTAAATCTTCAAAATCTTGTGTATCAATAGGGTAAATACCAGCAAAGACCATAGGTTTCACTTCTTGAAAACCTTTAACTGCTTCACTTGCGGGTTTATCGGCAGAAGTAATGGTATCACCAACTTTTACCTCGCTTACTTCTTTTATACCTGTAATTAAATAACCAACATCACCAGTTCCAACAAAATCTTTAGGTTCTTTATTAAGTTTTAAAATACCTACCTCATCAGCATGATATTCAGCACCCGTAGCCATAAATTTTAATTTTTGTCCTTTACGTATCACACCGTCAAAAACACGGAAGTAGGTAATAGTTCCTCTAAAAGAATTATAAATGGAATCAAAAATTAAAGCTTTTAAAGGGGCTTCAGGATTTCCATTTGGACTTGGGATTCTTGCTACAATTGCTTCTAAAATTTCTTTGATCCCAATTCCTTCTTTTCCACTAGCATGAAGAATTTCTTCTCTTTCACAACCAATCAAATCCACAATTTGGTCTGAAACTTCTTCAATCATTGCATTGGGTAAATCAATTTTATTGAGAACAGGAATAATTGTTAAATTGCTGTCTAAAGCTAAATATAAATTAGAGATAGTTTGAGCTTCAATACCTTGTGTAGAATCAACTATCAAAAGAGCACCTTCACAAGCCGCAATAGCACGAGAAACTTCATAAGAAAAATCCACATGACCAGGAGTATCAATTAAATTGAGAATATACTCTTCTCCATTCAAAAAATAGTTCATTTGAATAGCATGGCTTTTGATGGTAATTCCTTTTTCTCTTTCTAAATCCATATCATCAAGGACTTGGTCCATCATTTCACGTTTAGAAATTGTTTGGGTAAATTCTAAAAGCCTATCTGCTAAGGTACTTTTTCCGTGGTCTATATGGGCAATAATGCAAAAATTGCGTATATTTTTCATTCTTTTGTAAGAAAAAGCAAAATTACAAAAAATATTTGATTTTACATGTTTTTTACGAGTATAATTAATAATTTGGATAAAAGAATGAGGAATCCAAAAATATTCAATAAAAAACCTTGAACTTAAAGATTATTAAGTTCAAGGTGATAATTTCATTAAGCGAATGCTTGTTTTATTTAATTGGTTTTGAATACAACATAATAGAAAAGCAAAAGTACCAGGGCTAATAGGAAAGCAACTAATACAATTAAGAACTGTTGAAAAGTATTCACTTTACTATCCAAACTTTTTTTCTCTTCAGAAAGCGACTTATTTTGCTTACTCATTTTTTCGCTAAGCTGTTTAGCATCTTCAGCCTCATGAGCAAGTTCTTGGTTATAAAGTCTTAATTGTTCATTAGACTTATTAAGTTTCGCTTCTAATTTATCACTCACTTTAGTAAGAAATTGAGCTTCTCCAATTAATTTTTCGTATTCATCACACAGAAATTTAAAGGATTCTTTAAGTTCTTCATGAGTATGCTCCTTTTCTAACATTTCTCTTGACCTATTCAAATTTTGAACTGCATCAGCAAATGCATCTTGTTTAGTTTTTGCCATATATTACTTAATTCAAAGTGCTAAATTAAGAACAAAAATTATTTCCTTAAAAGAAAAGTTATTCACAAATATGTTAATCTTTCTAAAACTTTAAAAATTTAAGTTCAAACCCCAAAAAAATTGTCTTGGTTGTAAGTAACGTGCAGGATTAAATGGGGGTATACCACTATCTAAAGGGTTCGGATAAGCTGGATCTCTAAAAGATAATGGTAATGGATCCCCAAATTCATAAGCTCTCCCTGTAACTGGATTGATTAATTGTGCATTTTTTTGGTTAAAAATATTTTTCATTTCCACAAATGCCGATAAACTTTGATGACGATTTTTAAAAACTTTAAATTCTTTGGTTAAACGAATGTCTGTCCACATCCATGGAGAACCTATTTTGGAAAATGGTTTATCATTCTGAATTTCATAAACTGGTCTTCCTGTGTTTGCATCTGCACCCGTATAAATATAAGGTGTATATCTTAAACCAGATTTGTATGTAGAACTTATAAACAATGTAAAATGTTTTAACTTCAAACCACCAATTTGCAATAAAGTGTCTGATTTAAACACAAACATAGCTTTTAAATCTAAAGGTCTATCCCAAGCTAAATATTGTTCACGGGTTGCAGAAGTATTCCCTGAATTTTGTATTTGTAATAAGGATTCTTTAGCTGTATTGGATTTGCCTGTAGCAATTTGATAAGATCCTGATAAAGTACCTCTAAACCATGTCCCTATTCTTCTTGTAATGGAAGTTTCTAAACCTCTAATTCTTGCATAATCTTGATTAATGGCAAAACTTTTTTCTACAAATCTACCGGTTTGGTCTCTAACCACAATTTTTTTGTTTACAATAAAATCAAACTTATCGTTATAAAATGCTGTAAAAGTCATTGCCCAATTAGAAGTTAGTTGAGATTTAATGCCCACTTCATAATTTACATTGGTTTCAGGATTCAAGTTAGGATTTCCTAAATTGGCTAAAAATGAACGATTTTGATAAACAGGATCTAAACCCGCGTAAAGAAATCTTGGGTGAGGTAAACGAGTTGAATGACCATAATTAAAGTACAATACATTATTTTCTGTAACGGGGAAGGATACTCTTAATTTGGGTAAAAATCTTGCTTTAAATCTTCTGCCTGCAAAAGGTATAGTTTGTTTTTGGTATTCCTCACGAATGTAATCTAAAACTGGAGCTTCAGGATTTGCAACTGCATTGTCCGCAAATTTTCCGGGTGCCCAATAAGTAAATCGGAACCCTAATGTTGCAATAATTCCTTTATAACGTATTTCATCTTGAAAAAATAGACCACCTGTAGCAGGTTTCGCTTTCCATATATCATTACTTTCACCAATTCTATTGGAAGCATAAGTTAATGTATCGTTAATTTTTATTGGTGCTCCTATCCAGGGTCTAGTAACATCAATCCATAAATATTCTTGTTCCTGATGCTCTAATCCAAAACTCATAAAATGTACCTTGTTCTTAGTAAAATAACTAAACTTTGTTTTAAAAGTTATCTCTTGTGCATAATGGTCATGCCATAAAGTAGCAATTCCATTATTATTCATTAAACCAGAGGGTGGATTCACATAAACGATAGAATCATTGGAATTAAATATAGATACAGGATCGGTAATGATGGAAGATGGATCATAAATTTGGTTAACGGTTTCGTAACGAAAAGGACGCCCATTCGCATCAGCTCTTAAATTCGTAAATAATCTCGCTAAAGAAGCGTCAATAGTCCAATTACTTTTAAATACATTTCTAAAATTGATGATGGAAAGATTGGTTTTATGGGTGTAGGTATTTGCATTATCTAAATTTTCAGCAAAAAAATATTGAAATCCAGGTAACATAATAACATCATTACCAATAATTTGTAAAGAACGAGTATTTTGATTGATATTTAAAGACTGTTGTGTAGAAAAAGAAATTTTCATTCCTGGTTTAGGTTGAAATGTAAGTTTTAATGTTCCAGACCAACGGTTGTCTTGTCTTGGAGACCATCTAAAATCATTACCCATTAAAGAAGAACTTAACTGATTGGCGTAAAATCCCATATATTCATCAGTTAATTGAGCATTTAAACTAGTAAAGAAAAATAGTTTATCGTGATAAGGTTTTTTGGGTTTTCTTCCTGAAGAATCTTTTTTGGCAAAATTGGGGATTAAGGGACCTCCTAAAGTAAAAGAAGCAATGTCAGTATTCCATGCCATTCCATTACGGGGTTTGATACCAAAGTTATCCCTTTGCCAAGAAAAAGATGAAGATAATTTTTTTCCACCTTCTTTGGTGCGAGTAGCAATGACACCAGAAGTACCACTCCCATATTCAGCATCTGCACCACCTGTAACAATTTCCACTTCTTGGATTGCATTTTTAGCTATATCCACCCCAAAACCCGTTCCCGCAAGAGGGTCTTGTGCATTGATACCATCAACAACGTACTGAGTTTCATAAACCCTACCGCCACGAATTTGTAATCCATCGGGTGTTTGGTTAACTCCTAACTGCATGGTAGCAATTGATTGAACATCAGTAACGTTCATATCTTTAATTTCTTCTGCAGTTAATCTAACTTCTGATTTTGCTGCTTCTAAATTAATTAAACTTTTATCTCCAACAATTTCAACAGTTTCCACAGAGAGTTCCGCAGAAGACATTTTCACGTTTAATGAAGCGGTTTCATTGGATTTGATTTTAATACCGTTAAAAATTTTTTCTGTATAACCAATGTAAGTAAATTTAACGGAATAATCTCCGGGTTTTATGTCCTGAATGATAAAATTTCCGTCTAAATCTGTTAAGGCTCCTTTATAAGTACCCACAATAGTTACAGTCGCACCAATGAGGGTTTCACCTGTTTCTTGATCTATAACTTTTCCTTTGAGAGTACCATTTTGAGCAATTAAGCAATTGAAAAAAACAGTAAATAAAATCGTTATGGCAAAACGTCCTGAATGCATGTGCTTGATAAAAACCGCACAAAAATAATCAAAGAATTGTGATGTTGAAAAAAAATTTAAAAATCTGTTAAATGAAAGATTTAAGGTAACTTTTGTTATGCTGAGGATTGAGCAACTAATTCCATTGCTACATTTTTTTATTCTCCTCAGCATAACCATACACAATTATTTATTCATTTTCATTATTTTCATGCTTTTCATGAATCCATTGTATGTAATATTAAGCAAATAAACTTCATTAGGGAAGTTTTTTAGAGAGATATTTTCGGTAGATTTCTTTGCTATATGCTCATATACTAAAATACCTTTGGTATCATAAATTGTAACTTGTGCATCAATAGGTACATTGGAAATGGAGAAATCCTCATGAAATGGTGAGGGAAATACCTGTATTGCATCTAAAATATTTTCACAATTGCATTCCGCTACATTGGAATATTTTACTTCCCCATTTTCTGCGATATAACTCATTCTATACAAACCTTTTTGATAAGGAATATTAATGGTATTTAGATGGTTATAAATTTCAGAAAATACTTTCCATTCACTTCCATCTTTTGAAGTTTCTATGAAATATGGCGAAATAGGTTTTTCAGAAACATTCCATATTAATTCTGCTTGTTTTTGATTGGGAATACATTTTACTTGAAGGGTATGAAAATCTATTGGCAAAACAATTGGACTTTGTACAATACACGGACTTATTTGTACTACATCATTTAATAAGGTTTCTACTTGCAATCTGAATTGACAATCTGCAGCGTTTACACCATCTACAAGAACATAATAGGTAGTATTGGGAGTAAGAATGCCAGTAGTTATGGAAGAGTTGTTACTTAAATCTGATGTGGAAGTAATTGCAACACTACCATGTGCTGTATTAGAACCGCAGACCAAGTTGTTGAAAATACGAAACTGCAACTGTCTGGGAGTAGGAGTTGAATTACAGGCACAACTCATATCTCTAGGGGTAATCCTTACTTTAATATCTCCAGGAGCACAATGCCCACTCATGGGAGTAATGAATTTAAACCATATAGAGTTTTCAACTGTTCGTGAGATTGCACCAAAAGGACCTGGATTTGCAGGTTCATAACCATCTTTATAGGTACCGTCTGATGGAATCGCACCAGTTCCGTTGGGATTATTGCCAACATATATTGCTGCTCCTCCTTGCCTATTACCCGGAGATGAATTAGTGCTGGGTATTAAACCCGTTGCTAATGAATTGTAATATCCCCTTGAACCACCGTTATAACCCTCAGTTAATTGAATTGCATCTGAACATAAATCATTGCTGGGTCTTTTTCCAATTACTACCCAATCTATATCAAAGTCATGAGTAAATGAGCCTGTTTGTGATAATCGGATACCAATTCTGCCTGTTTGATTTTTTAATGATGATACATCCATATAAACAGTTCTAGCATTTAATAATGTGTTAGAAAAAAAAGAACCCGAGTTAAAATCATTATAGGGATCCCCAAAAACTGTATTAAAACCTGCTGGGGACGCGTCAGGTATTTGATCATTGTTACTATCAAATACCCAACCAATTGTGATGGAATTACTAGTACTGATAAAACCGCTACATCTTAAAATAAACTTTAAATAAATGTTTTCTACATCAGGAAATGTAATTTGAGGTGTCCATAGATAAACCCCATGATTAGTAGTTAAGCGTTGTCTTAAAAATGCTGTGCTACCCCATTCATAACCACGATTTGATACACTTCCGACCGTATACCATGCATTTGATGTATTAATAGTAGGATTCCCAGGACTACCTGATTGATTGCTTTTGGTCCATTTACTTAAATCTCTGGGTGAGCCTAATAAATCTAGTGATGCAGTTGTAAAAGTATCAACAAATATAATCTGAACATCATTTGCAGAAATACCTGCAATTAGTGTATCCCTGTATTCTTTTCCTAATTGTGCATTCAGTAAGTTATAAAAAAATAACCCATATATCAAAGCAAGTTTTAAGTATAGTTTTAATTTCATATATATTTTTCTTACAAATTTAAAATAATACTAATTTGCATTGAATAGTTTTAAACTAAATTGTTTACTTTTTTTTAATTTTAAATAAATAATTAAAAATCATGTTTTTAATTTAATTTTTTTTGAAAAAAAATTTAAAATCATTAATAAAAATGCATATATTTGAAAAATAGTTTTTGTTTTGTTTCCCCATTTTATTTTTAAGTTTTTATAAAATAAAAAGCTAAAAATCTAAAAATCTAAAAATTTGTATATTCGCACAATGAAAAAGTTTTTATTACTATTATTGATTTTAGGGAATAGTTGTTTATTTTCTCAAAAGTTTGATTTAACAGGAGAGTGGAAAGGTTATGCCTACCAAACTAATGGTGTAGGTTGGTATTTTACAGCAAATTTTACTCAATCTGGAGATAGCGTTACAGGAGGTATCTATTACACTGATGATAAAAACCCCAGGGTTTTTGTTATTTACAAAATGAAAGGAAAAATTTTCAATAATAAATTACAATACATTGAATATGAAATTCTTAAAGATAATCCAAGAGCTTTTTCATCTTGGTGTTATATTGAAACATTTTTGGATATAAATATTCAAGCTGATAGTATTTTCTTAACCACAAAAAAAGGGGAATCGTGGACAAAGACACAAAGTGGTTCCAAAGGAATTAAATGTCCTGATGCTGATATGAAATTTAGCAAAAAATATGAAACCAATACTCAAAAAATATTCAAATTAAAGAAAATATAAAAGTTGGGGAAAAAATTACTGTATATTCAATACAATTTCAACCCAGTAGAGCAGATTTGTTGCCAGAGTCTATGCCAGCGTTAGAAGAAATGGTAAATTATTTAAAGTCTCACCCCAGTGTAAAATTAGAAATTATTGGTCATACAGACAAAGGAAAAAATCCTGAATATAATTTGGAATTATCCTTAAAAAGAGCAGAAACCGTAAAAGATTATTTTGTAAAAAGGGGAATTGCTTCTAATCGTTTGAGTACGAAAGGAATGGGGTCTAAAGAGCCTATTGCAGATAACAATACCCCTCAAGGAAGAGCTAAAAATAGAAGAACAGAATTCAAATTTTTAGAAGTAAATTGATTTAATTTAGCTTGATACATGAATTTGAAATTCAAAGCTACAACCAAAACCATTAAAATGTAAATCATTTAAATTCTTCTTTTATAAAGCTCTTCAATCATTTGTACTGAATAAAAAGCATCGGTTATGGAAGAAATTAGAGCAGGTTTCCCATTTAAAACATTCAAAAACTCTTCATATACTGACTGGTGGTTCGATGCAGATCCTTGATAACCAGTGTATTGATTGGCAGGTGGTATTTTTTCAATATAAGGGATTTCATAATTTTCAATATTGCATGCCAATACTTCATTCATATATTGCCCCCCTATTTTGACAGTTCCTTTTTCCCCTAAAATGGTGATACTACTTTCCAAGTTTTTTTCATAAGCACTTATAGAATAATTGAAATTTACATCAACATTATTTACTAAACGCAAGTTTAAGCAACCTGTGTCTTCAAACTCAATCATTTTTTGATGATTAAAATTCCAATATTGAGCATTTTGAATGGAAGTCATTTGCCCAAAAAGATAAATTAAAATATCCGTAAAATGTGAAAATTGGGTATATAAAACTCCACCATCTTTTAATAGTTTACCCTTCCAGTCGCTGTTTTGATAATATCTGCCATCTCTATTCCAAAAACAGTTTACTTGAACCCAAAAAATTTTTCCCAATTGATTTTCAAGGATTAAGGATTTAAGCCATTGTACAATAGGGCTGTAACGATTTTGAAGCATGCAGAATAGTTTTTTTTGATGGAAATTAGCAGTTTCTATCATTTGCAAAGCATCTTGGCTTTTTAATGCTAAAGGCTTTTCACAAATTACATGAAAACCATTTTTAAGTGCTTGAATAGTATGTTCTGCATGTAAATAATTAGGAGTTGCAATAATTGCAATATCAATATCTTGTTTTAGAAACTCTTCAAAATTTGGTGTTTTAAAACAAAAAAAATGATCAATTTTTTGATTATCAATATCACAAACTACTTTTAGTTCTAAATCTTTATGATTTTCAATTACTTGTGCATGTTTTTTTCCAATAAAACCAAGACCAACAATTCCTACTTTGTACATAATTCTTGCAAAATAAATACAAATTGCATTCTATAAAGAAGCCACCTAAAAATTAACTGATAATACTTTGGGTAATGGTATCAATATATTTTTGTTGCAATTCAGCTAATTCAATAAATTTAGCTTGTGCATTAAAAGGTTTATCTTTTGTCAAATCGTAGTGATAATATAAACCATCACTTTTTAAATAACGAGCTTTTACGTTACCTTTAAAGAAAATATCTAAAATTTCCAAGATACGTTCTTGGTTATCTTTATCTAAAATCGGAAAAGCAACTTCTACTCTTCTGTCCAAATTTCTTTCCATCCAATCCGCTGAACCACAATAAATTTTCTTTTCTTTGTTATATTCAAACAAATAAATACGTGAATGTTCTAAAAATCTACCAACAATGCTTCTGACAGAAATATTTTCTGACAAACCTTCCACACCAGGCACTAAACAGCAAATCCCTCTAATTAAAAGTTGAATTTTAATTCCTTTGTTAGAAGCACAATAAAGCATTTTTATCATTTCTGGGTCCACTAAAGAGTTCATAATAATTGTAATAGAAGAGGGATTTTCTGTAGAATGAAATTTGATACAATTGATAATCATTTCTTTGAACTGATTTCTCATACTTACAGGAGCTACCAAAATTTTTCTCCATTCTTGTTGCTTAGAGTAGCCTGTTAATAAATTATAAAGTTCAGAAACGTCTTTTGTAATTTCTGGATTACAGGTTAAAAGGCTTATGTCTGTATATATTCTTGCTGAAATTTCGTTATAATTTCCTGTAGAAAGATGAACATAATTTCGGATGTCATCACCTTCTTTACGAACAATCAAACAAACTTTACAATGGGTTTTAAGTCCCATTACCCCATAAACAACGTTCACCCCTTCACTTTCTAGTTCTCTTGCCCAGGTAATATTTTTTTGTTCGTCAAAACGTGCTTTTAGTTCAATAAGAGCAGTAACGTTTTTACCACGAATAACAGCTTCTTTTAAAGCCCCTACAATAGGAGATTTACTACCAGAAGTTCTGTATAATGTAATTTTAATGGCTAAAACATTCGGGTCATTAGCAGCTTCTTTGATAAGATCCACAACATGGTTAAAACTTTCATAAGGTTGCCACAACAAAATATCTTTGGATTTAATAGCCTCAAAAATATTTTCTGATTTCGCAATAATAGGATTTAATGATGGAGTAAAAGGTTCATCTTTAAGATGAGGTTTATCAACAGTTTTATAAATTTCCCATAGAGCATTGGGGTCTATGAGGTGTTCTTTAATATAAATATCTTTTTCGTTGAGTTCGTTTAAACTTTCTAATAAAATTTGTTTGGAATAATTAGAAATATTTTGAGTCATTTCTAATCGTATTACTGAACCTAAATTTCTTTTACGAAGTTCTTTTTCAATAAGTTTTAGTAAATCATCTGCTTCAGCTTCGGAAATGTCTAAATCTGCATTACGTGTAATTTTAAATTTAGAAACATTGAGAATTTTCATTCCAGGAAAAAAATCTTCTAAGTATTCAGAAATTACATCTTCCAAAAGAACAAAATCATAACTATCACGAGTTTTTAGGAAAATTACAGAGGGTAAAATTGATGGAACAGGGATTACAGAAACCAAAGGTTCTTGTTCATTGTTTTCATTAAAAAGCTCTACAATTAAATTAAGGTTAAGATTACGAAGTTTAGGAAAAGGGTGGGAAGGGTCTATAGCAAGAGGAGTAACCACTGGGAATATTTTTTCAACAAAATAATTGTAAACAAACTTTTTTTGCTCATTGGTCAAATCATTGACTTTCAAAATTCTTACTTTTTCTTTTTCTAAAGAAGGTAATATTTCGTAGTATAATGTTTGATTATGTTGTTGTAAAATAGGCACTAAGGATTGAGAAAGTTTATGTATTTGTTCTTCTGCGGTCATACCGTCAGTAGTTTTTTTATGGAGTTGAGCTTTTATTTGTTCTTTTAAACCTGCTACGCGTATCATAAAAAACTCATCTAAATTGGAAATAAAAATCGCACAAAATTTTAAACGTTCTAAAAGCGGATTACTTTTATCTTGTGCTTCTTCTAAAACCCTATAATTAAATTGTATCCAACTTAATTCACGATTAAAAAACATTTCATTAGGTTTTACTTTTTTGATAGATTGAGTGACTTTTGAGTTTTTTTGCATAGAAAATGAATTTATGTAGAAAGATAATTACAAAAATATAGAAATTTATTTCAAATTTGCAAGTGTTTCATAAAATTTTTTTACCATAACAATTTTTTGTACTTGTTCACCAGAAGCAATTAGTCTATCTTTTACTTTAGCATTCCATTGACAAATTACTTTATTTTTTTCAACGGCAACAAGCTCAGCTGTAAAAATCACAATTTCATTTTCTAATGCTGGTGCATGATGATTCACACTCACCATTACTCCAACTCCTTCTTCTCCTTCTTCTTTCATTTCATGAACAAATAATCTACAAACCCATTCTGCACATTTTGCAATTGTAAAAGTAGATAATACCGGGTGAATCAATCCTTCTTCATCAAAAGCTGCAAAATCTTTAGGTTGAACTTTATATTCATAAATTTTTTTATCACCCCATTGAAATGGATTTTTCATAATTTAATAAATTTTATTTTGATAATAATCCAATGCCCATTCTTTGGCAAAATAAGACAAAATCATATCTGTTCCTGCTCTTCTCATAGAAATTAAGATTTCATTTCGTACTTTTTTTTCATCTATCCAACCTTTTAAGCCAGCCGCTTTTACCATTGCATATTCCCCTGAAACATTATAGGCAGCAATAGGTAAATGACAATGAGTTTTTAAACGATAAATTACATCTAAATAGGATAGAGCAGGTTTTACCATCAAAATATCAGCACCTTCTTCTACATCTAATTCCATTTCCAAAAGAGCCTCTTTTGCATTCGCAGGATTCATTTGATAAGTTTTTTTATCACCGAATTTAGGAGCAGAATCTAACGCATCACGAAAAGGACCATAAAATCCTGAAGCATATTTTGCTGTATAAGACATTATGCCCGTCTCATAAAAACCATTTTTATCCAAACCTTCACGTATCGCTTTTACTCTGCCATCCATCATATCCGAAGGACCAATGTAATCTACTCCTGTTTCTGCTTGCACTAAAGCCATTTGAACCAAAATTTCTAAAGTTTTATCATTAATAATTTTACCATTTTCCACCAATCCATCATGCCCATCAGAACTGTAAGGATCCATAGCTACATCGGTAATAATACAAGTTTCTGGAAATTTTTCTTTAATACTTTTTAATGCTTTAACGTAAAAATTATTTTTTTGAGTTCCATAACTTGCGATTTTGTCTTTTTGGGTTTCTTCCACAACAGGAAAAATAATAAAACTTTCAATTCCCATTTTTAAACATTCTTCAATCTCTTGAAGCATATCTTGCAAATTAAGCCTAAAAATGCCAGGCATAGAATTAATTTCTATTTTTGAAGCAGATCCCTCCAAAAGAAATAAGGGATAAATAAAATGCTGTGGCAACAAAATGGTTTCTTGCACTAAGTTTCTTATGGCTTGTGATTTACGATTTCTACGTGGTCTTTTTAGCATACAATTTTTTAGGCAAAAGTAAAGAGAAATTTAATCTTTATTTTAACTTCTTTATATTATGCTTGATGGTTATTGAAAAATTTTTGATTAAGCCAGTCTTGCATTCTTTTTATTCCCTGAAAATGTAAAATCTTATTTTCTTCAATCAATTTTTCTGTTAAGGTGATTTCATTTTGAAACTCTGGTAAATTAAAAACTGTTGAAACAATTATTTTTTCTAATTCATGTAAAAACCAATTTTTCATTTTATGATTTCTCAATGCTTCTAAATGTTGATTATTTTCTAAAAAATGAAAAAATGAAAGGGTTAATTTCCAAATTTTATCTAGGTTGTAATTTTCTAAAGAAGAGCAAATTTCTACAGGAACTTTCCATTTTTCTAATGGATGATGAAATAATTTAATAGCATTCAAAAATTCTATTTTGGATTGATTGGCTAAATGACGATTTTTTTCATCTGCTTTTGTAATAACAATTAAATCAGCCATTTCCATAATTCCTTTTTTAATGCCTTGGAGTTCATCTCCTGAATTTCCTAAAATCAATAAAATAAAACAATCCACTAATTGATGAATTAAGGTTTCTGTTTGTCCAACACCAACGGACTCAACGATAATCACTTCAAAACCTGCGGCTTCGCAAAGTAATAAAGTATCATAAGTAGCTTCAGCAATACCACCAAAAGCATTACCAGAAGCTGTTGAACGAATGTAAACATTTTCTTTTTGGGAAAGTTCATACATTCTTGTTTTATCACCTAGAATAGAACCTTTGGTAATAGGGCTAGAGGGATCAACAGTAAGAACTGCTAAAGAAAAATTATTGGCTATTATCTGCCCAAAACTTTCAATAAATGTACTTTTTCCCACTCCAGGAGAACCCGTAATTCCGATTCGTTTACTTTTTCCTGTGTAGGGTAAAATTTTTAAAAGCACATTTTGTTTGAGAACTTGGTCATCTCTTCTTTTAGATTCAATTAAACTGATGGCTTGGCTTAAAATGGTAATATTTTTATTCAAAATTCCATCTACATAAGCATCAACGCTTAGCCTTTTTGCCATACAATAAAAATTAAATATGCTTTTTTAGTTTATTCATCAACCTAATAAAAGGTTCTGTATTTTGCATAATATAGAAATGCAAGTTTGTGCAACCTTTTTCTAATAAGTCTAATGATTGATTATATGCCCACTCAATACCAATGTCTGTAACCTCTTTATCATCTTTAGCATTTTGAATGGAATCTATAAGTTCTTCGGGTAAATCTACAAAAAATGATTTTGGAATTGTATTAATTTGTTTTCGAGAAGTTAAGATTTTCAAACCCGGAATAATGGGTAAATGAATATTATTTTGTTTTGCAAGTTTCACAAAATCAAAATAATATTTATTTTCAAAAAACATTTGACATACAGCATAGTCCGCACCTGCGTCATATTTATTTTTTAAGTTTTGAATATCAAACTTTAAATTTGGGGACTCAAAATGTTTTTCGGGATAACAAGCAACTCCAATGCAAAAATTGGTTGTATCTGCGTCAATCAAGTCATCGAGATATTTTCCTTTATTCATAGAACTAACTTGGTTCACTAAATCGAGTGCATAAAGATTCGTGGTTCTACCTTGTGGGATAGGTTTTCTTTGACCATCACCCCTTATTAAAAGCAAATTTTCTACTCCTAAAAAATTCAGTTCAATTAAAGCATCTTCAGTTTCTTCGCGTGTAAAACCATTGCATAGAATATGAGGAACGGGGTCTATATTAAATTTATATTTTATGGCTGCACATAACCCAAAGGTTCCAGGACTTTTTCTTTTAGTTCTTTTTATGTAGGTTCCATCGGGCATTTCTTCCCAAATTACTTCAGCTGCATGAGAAGTAATATCAATAAACTTGGGTTCAAATTCCAAAATACTTTCAATGGCTTTATAAATTCCTTGAAATTTTGAGCCTCTTTTGGGGGGTATGATTTCAACGCTAATAAAGGGATTTTTATTTTTTTCTAAATGTTCAATGACTTTCATTGAGTAAATTTTCTGGTTAAATAAAAAAAGGCAAATTTATTAGATTTGCCTTTTGTATCAAATTAAATATTCAAAATTATTGAACAACTTCCACTATTTTTTTTCCGTTTTTTTCTTTAAAACGAACAGTACCATCAATTAATGAGAATAGTGTATGGTCTTTACCCATACCAACCCCTAAGCCAGCATGGTAACGAGTGCCTCTTTGTCTTACAATAATATTACCTGCAATAGTTGTTTGACCACCAAATATTTTTATACCAAGACGTTTACTTTCTGATTCTCTTCCGTTTTTTACTTTACCTTCACCTTTCTTATGAGCCATGACTTATAATTTTAAATGTTGATTGAATTAATTTGTATTTTGGTTAAATATTGTCTGTGACCTTTTTTCACTTTATAACCTTTTCTTCTTTTCTTCTTAAAAACGATTACTTTGTCGTCTTTTAAGTGGTTTAAGATAGTTGCTGAAACTGTAACTCCATTTAAGTAAGGTTTACCTACTTGAACATTACCGTTATTATCAACAAGCATTACTTCGTTTAAAGTGATATTATTCCCTTCTGCTTCTTGAAACCTATTCACATATACAAATTGATTAGCAGATACTTTGTATTGAAATCCATTTATTTTTACAATTGCGTACATACCCCACAAATAATTAGACCGCAAAATTATGAATAAATTTTTGAAGTGCAAAACTTTTTTTAAATTTTATTTATTGCTTTGTCCTTCTTATCCTCAATAAAATAATTAGAACTAAATCCTCCATTTTTGAACTCAAATTTAGAAATTTTCTATAAATGTTAAAAATAACAAAAAGTTTTTTGTTTCTGTTTAAGTATAAATTATTGTTTATCAGATTATTGAATAATTGTGTTCTTAATTAAAAAAAAATTTTTTTGTTTAAGGCTCAAAAAATGATTTTTTTTGTAACCTTTTTGAAAAAAAGAACGTATATACCATTTGTAAAAGTTAAAAAATGAGACAACTCAAAATCAGTAAACAGATCACGAATAGGGAGTCCCAATCTTTGGACAAATATCTTCAAGAAATTGGACGTGTAGAGTTACTTTCTGCTGATGAAGAAGTAGAATTAGCTCAAAGGATTCGTGAAGGAGATCAATATGCTTTAGAAAAACTTACTAAAGCGAATTTGAGGTTTGTTGTTTCCGTTGCTAAACAATATCAAAATCAAGGTTTATCTTTAGGCGATTTAATTAATGAAGGAAATTTAGGTTTAATAAAAGCAGCGAAAAGGTTTGATGAAACCAGAGGTTTTAAATTTATTTCATATGCAGTTTGGTGGATTAGACAATCCATTTTACAAGCCTTAGCGGAACAATCTAGAATTGTAAGATTACCTTTAAATCGTGTAGGTGCTTTAAATAAAATTAGCAAAGCATTTTCAAAATTAGAACAAGAATTTGAAAGAGAACCTGCTCCTCATGAAATAGCAGAAATTTTAGAAGGAATGACTGCATCTGAAGTTTCTGATACTTTAAAAATTTCGGGTCGTCATATTTCTATGGACGCACCTTTTGTTCAGGGTGAAGAAAACCGATTATTAGATGTTCTTGAAAATGAAGATGAACCAAGACCAGACCAAGGACTTATGAACGAAAGTTTATCTCGTGAGGTAGATAGAGCTTTAAGTACTTTAACTACAAGAGAAGCTGAGGTTTTAAGATTATACTTTGGAATTGGTGTAGAACATTCTTTAACTCTTGAAGAAATTGGAGAAAAATTTGAATTAACTCGTGAAAGAGTTCGTCAAATCAAAGAAAAAGCTATTCGTAGATTACGTTCTACTTCCAGAAGTAAAAGTTTAAAATATTACTTAGGTTAATTTTTAGGTATTGAAGATTCTGTAAATTCATATTTGTTTCGGCAAATATGAATTTATTTTTAATTTTGCATACAGAAAACAGTAATATAACCCTAAAATGAACAAGATATTTTATCTTTTGAAAGTGAAAGGAAAAGCCAAAATTCCAGATTATATTCAAGTTCGAGATCATGATTTTACTTTAGTTGGCTATTTTAGACCGGGTCGTGGAGAAAAAGCAAGTAAACAAATTGATGAAACTTCCTTAAATTATATTGAACAAATTGCTGAAAATCTCGAATTTGGTAAAGTAATAAAAATTGAAATTCCCCATTAATCATGAACCTTAATCCTATCCTTACAGTAAAAAACGTTTCGTTAGCTTACAAAGAAAATATCGTTTTAAAAGAAGTGAATTTTTCGATTCAAAGTTCTGAATTGGTTTATCTTATCGGAAAAACAGGTTCAGGAAAAAGTTCGTTACTAAAAGCTATATATGCAGATCAGCCCATTTTAACGGGTGAAATCCATTTAGATAATTTTTTAGTTCACCAAATAAAAAAAGAGCAAGTTCCATTTTTAAGAAGAAAATTAGGAATTGTTTTTCAGGATTTTCAATTATTACCGGATCGTTCAATTGGTGAAAACATTGCATTTGCATTACGTGCTGTTGGTTACAAGGATTCCAATATAATAAAACAAAGAGTAATGGAGGTCCTTAATGTAGTAGGTTTAGCAATGAAAGTGAATCAATTCCCTCACCAAATTTCAGGAGGAGAACAACAAAGAGTCTCTATTGCTAGAGCAATTGCCAATCAACCTTTATTACTAATTGCTGATGAACCGACAGGAAATTTAGACCCTGAAGTATCCGAGCAAATTCTTTTATTACTCCAAAATATTAGCCAAAATGGCACTTCAATTATAATAGCAACCCATGATTTTTCATTGATAGAAAAATTTCCATCAAGAATATTACAATGCCAAGCTGGTAAAGTTATAGAACTATGAATCGTCAAAATTTTATTAACCAACTCACTCATAATGAATGGGATTTATTGGTTATTGGTGGTGGAGCAACGGGTTTAGGAGTAGCTTTAGATGCGGTTACAAGAGGCTTAAAAGTTGCTTTAATTGAAAAAAATGATTATGCTTCGGGACCTACTTCAACTTCTACCAAACTTATTCATGGAGGGGTGCGTTATTTAGAAAAAGCTGTTAAAGAGCTTGATTATGGGCAATATAAATTGGTTCGTGAAGCTCTCAATGAACGTAAATTCATGATACAGAATGCTCCTCATATTAGTAATCCCCTTCCTTTTATTCTGCCTACTTATTCTTTTTGGCAAAAATGGTATTATTTAATTGGTACCAAAATCTACGATTGGATTGCGGGAAAAGATGATATCCCTAATTCTCGTATTCTTTCAAAAACTGAAACTTTATCAAAATTCCCATTATTAAATTCTCAAAATCTCAATTCTTCAGTACTTTACTATGATGGTCAATTTAATGATGCTTTTTTTGCAACAGCTTTAATGAGAACAGCATTAGAAAAGGGTGCATGTTGTATAAATCATTTAGAATTAACCGCTCAAGAATGGAATAATGAAAATAAAATTTATAAATTAAAGGTAAAGGATCTTTTAAAGAATGAATTTTGGGAAGTCAAAACACGTTTGGTTATGAATTGTGCTGGTGTTCACTCTGATAATATACGTAAAATGTTTTTCCATGATATTGAGCCACGCTTAAGACCCAGTAAGGGAATACATATTGTTTTACCTCGTGAATGGCTCCCAACTAATCATGCACTTTTAATTCCTTCTACAGAAGATGGTAGAGTTATATTTGTAATTCCTTGGTATTATTCTGTTATCATTGGCACAACTGACACAGAAGTTAAAGACCCTAACTCCAACCCAACTGTTACAGAAGATGATATAGATTATGTTTTGAGACAAGTCAATCCATATTTAGAAAAACCCATTCAAAGGAGTAATATTATAGGTAGCTTTGCGGGCTATAGACCTTTAGTGAAAGCGAACAAATCCAATACAGAGGCACTAATAAGAAACCATGAAATTGAATCCTTTCAAGAAAAAAATTTTATAAGTGTTTTAGGGGGTAAATGGACAACTTACCGTCAAATGGCAGAGGAAGCGGTTGATGAAGCTTTTAAGGTTTTACACTTAAATCCAATTCCTTGCAAAACCAAAAATTTGCCTTTGATTGGTGCGTCGTTAAAAAAGAATGAAAATGTTTTCAATTTACCCGAAAAGGTTCATCAACATTTACATTATTATGGCTCTGAATATTCCAATTTGTTAGAATATTTACAAAAATATGGTTCAGAATTGGTGGTTGAAAATTATCCTTTTACAGTAGGAGAAATGTATTTTCTAAAAGAAAAAGCTCAAATTCATACCGTTCATGATGCTTTATTTAGAGGGACAAGACTCGGTATTATGGATTTCCAAGCTGCAGAAAAGGCAAAATTAGTGTTAGAGAATATTTTTGAGAAATAAGTCGCTATTTAGTAGCGAAATAAGCGTGAGGGATGCGTAGGGCACGCAGTGGCACTGCCTTTGGCTGCGAAATTTGAGCAGACAAAGGATTGCCGAAGCGATAGCGAAGCCCGTAGCAGCCCGACCCGCAGCGTAGCAAGGGGCACGCCCAAATAATTATCTTCTTAATCATTCATTCAAACCTTTTCCCTCCATAATTTTAGAAATATATTTTTCTATTCTTTGATAGCGTGTTTTAACTTGCTTAGGTTGAGTAAAATAAATAATGTATCCTCTTTGTTTTCCATGTGTAAGCTTTAAAAATGCTTGGGCAAAATCTGTATTTTCTTTAAACTTTTCTAACAGTTCATCTGGTAATAAAATTTCAGCTTTTTCTTTTTTGGAAATTCTACCTGTTTTTTCTATTTCAATTGCTTGAAGGATATATTCCTGAATTTGTGTAGAATTTTCTAAAATCTTTTCTGAATTGGTAAATTTAATTACTTTCCCTGAACTTGAATTTTCTCCAGATTTTTCTAATAAATTGTAGGTATCGTTCAGTAATTCTCCTTTAAAAAAGCTCATGGTTACATGATTTTTGAAAGCGGCTAAAATGATAACATTCTTTTGATTATAAGTGTAACAAGGAACTCCCCATTTAATAGTTTCAGATAAGGGAGTATCCAAAAGTATTTTTCTTAACAAACCTAATTCATTTTGCCATTGATGAACTTTACATTCGAGGGTTGCACCGTATTTGCAACGCATACAACCCGTTAATAAATAATCATTTACTGTTTTTGGTAACATTATTCTGCTTTCACTATCTTCCCTGATAAGATCGTTTGGTTTTGATGGACTAATTGATAAAAATACAAACCTTGTGGTAAATCCGAAGTTGGGATAAATCCTTTGTTTTGAGTAAGTGAAACAGAAAATATTCTCTGACCTTGTGCGTTAAAAATAAGTATTTCAGAATTTTCTGGAACATTTTGATAATGAATAGCATCTTGGAAAGGATTAGGGAATATTAAGGGTTTTAAATCATGGGTAATATTACTAGAAGTAGTTGGGTGAGTTACTTTTCTTACTTCCACATCCTCTAATCTAAAGCCATCACCAGTAACTCCACCATCACTTTGAAAACGGAAACGCAATCTTACTTTATTAGGGAATAAGCTAAATGTAGAAGTTGGAACAATCATATTTTCTTCTACCCACTGAGTTTGATTACCATGATAAATAGGTTCTCCTTGAATTTGGTTGCTTGTGCCTGTTTCAGTATAAATTCCACATAAATTTTGCCAAACATTAGAACCAGAATCGGAAATTTGAACGACTAAATAGTCATAATTTTTTTCAATATTCCATCTTGCTTTGAATTTGATGAGTAAAATATCAGCATTGGAAGCATCAAAGTAGGAGGAAGTTAGGGCTCTTGTACTATTATCGGGATAGTTACCGCTAGGAGATTCAGTTAATGTTCCACTTTGAACTCCCCAAGTTGTTGTAGTCCAACCTGTTAAAGTGTTACAATCTGATGCAAAAATGATAGTTCCTCCGTAAAAATATTGTGTGATGGTGTCAGAATAAATAAAAGAACCATTAGTAATCATTACTGCAAATTGGATTAATTCACTAGGTTGGGTATTCGGATATAATTGAATTTCAATAGAATCTATTTTTTCATAACCCAAAGGAGGTTGGCTGTATATTTTAGGACTTCCAACATTTTGAATATTTGAGGTAATCGGTTGAATTTGAACCGTATAATTACCACCATCTTCAAAGCCTAATCTTTTGAACAAGTATTGAAATTGGTAATTCAAGGAATTGACAAATTTAGGAGATTGATTTTCTGCAATCGCATATTTAAGAAGAAATTTTGCAGCAGTTAAATTAGGGAAGAGGTTTTCACGGGCAAGTGGCAAAATTCGAGATTGTGCAGGCCAAAAACCATCATTTTGATTTCCTATTTCGGGTGTCATGGAAATAACCTTATTTTTTTGAGTTTGTTCACCATACATCCAATCATCAGAATCACCATTGGTTACATAACCTACTGTTTCATCTCCAGTTCCATAAAGATAGCCATTGTATTGTGTTAGGTATTTAGAATAATTTCTGTAAATAGAAGAATCCGGTGTATTCAATTGAGGTAAATATCCCCAAGGATAAACCAATAAGTTTCCATAAGTATGATAATTCAGGGTAATTTTAAATTCATGAGCAATACAAAAATCGCGAATGGCACGTGTTTCTGGTTCAGAAAATGGAGATGGTCCTCTGTAAGTATCTTTGGTGCTGTCTGGACTTGAACCCGTATTATCATAACCCCAAAAATATCCATAATTACGGTTTAAATCTACTCCGAAGGTATTATTCATCATTGGTCTTCTATTTTTTCTCCACATACCACCACCCGTAGGATTTGTAGTTTGGTTATGAACATATCCATCGGGGTTTAGTATCGGAACAAAATAAAGTTCTGTGTTTTGAAGAATATATTGAATTTCAGGATTTTGAGCATTTTCCAAAAGATACCACATATAATAAATCAACTGAGTTAGTGAAGCAACTTCTCTACAATGGTGAAGTGCTGTATATAACATTTCAGGCTCATTTTCATCAATATCAGGGTTATCGGATATTCTTACATAATATAGTGGTCTATTTTGATGAGTTACTTCAGAAGATATAGGAGCTTTTGCAGAAATCCATTGAGGATATTTGGCACGCATGGAATCTAATTGAGCGATTGCCTCTTGATAAGTATAATATCCGCCCATGCTACCCAATATAAAATTTGTGGGATCCATGTAAATAGGGCTTTCTTTACAACCTACTCCCATAGTTTTTTCTTGATAATTAGAATAAATTTGTTGTTGATAGAATTTTTCTAAATCGTACACCAAGATTTGATGCGGAATTTGATGTTTTTTTAATTCTTCTACTTCATTTTCAAGAATTTCCACAACAAAACCATCTTTCTCAGGAATAATATGGTCTATTGATAAATCTTTGACAATCGGAGCATTAGGGGAGGAAAAAATTTTTACTCGGTGATATAATTCTTGTGCATTAGAAATTTGATAAATAACAATGGAAAAAAGAAAAACAAAAAATAATTTCATAAATTTTTTGGGGCAAAATTACGAAATATTTAAGTATATAAGCAAAAATCTTAAATAAGTTAGGAGCGTAGCAAGGGGCACGCCCAAAAAAATAATAAGAATAATGATTCAATCTATGACTTATTCTAACTAAAATGGTTTTGCACTTCAAAAACTATTATTTTTGCCATAATGAATTCTTCTGATGAAATTTTGATTTTAGGTGCAGGACCTGGAGGTTGCATGACTGCACTATTTTTAGCTCAACTTCAAATTCCTTGTACAATTATTGAAAAATCACAATTTCCAAGGGATAAAATTTGTGGAGATGCACTCAGTGGAAAAGTTGTAGAAGTTTTAAAAAAATATAACCCCGAAATTATCAGTCAATTTGCTGAAAAAAGTTACCAAATAGGTTCGTGGGGAGTAAGTTTTGTAGCCCCTAACTTAAAATCTTTAAGAGTTCCTTTTAAAAGTCAAAATAATAACAAACAAGAAACTGCTCCTGGATTTTTAAGTAAACGATTGGATTTTGATAATTTTATGTTTCAAGAAATACAGAATAACTCTTTAATACAGATTTTTGAAAATACTAGTTATGAAAAAGTCCAAAAAACAACCAAGGGTTGGGAAGTTAATTTAAGTAATGGAAAAACTTTAAATTCTCAATTAATCATTGCAGCTGATGGTGCTTATTCGCGTTTTGCTAAAGAATTTGGAAACATCAAAATGGAACCTGATCATTATTGTGCTGGAATAAGAACCTATTATGAAGGTGTTAAAGATTTAGATTCCGAAAATTTTATTGAGTTAATTTTTTTAAAAGAATTTTTACCGGGTTATTTATGGATCTTTCCTTTGCCCAATGGTCAAGCGAATGTAGGAGTGGGTATGCGGTCTGATGTAATTAAGAAAAAGAAAATAGACTTAAAAAAGGCTATGAACCAATGTATTCATGAGCATCCTTTTCTAAAAGAGCGTTTTAAAGATGCCAAAATAATTGATGGAATGAAAGGTTTTGGCTTGCCCTTAGGCTCTAAAAAAAGAAAAATTTCGGGAAACCATTTTTTATTAGTTGGCGACGCAGCTTCTTTAATTGACCCTTTTACAGGTGAGGGAATTGGCAATGCTTTGATGTCTGGAATGTTTGCTGCACAAACTGCTCAATTAGCTATACAAAATCAAAATTTTTCTGCTCAATTTCTCAATCAATATGATAATATGGTTTATAAAAGGCTGTGGTCTGAATTGAGATTAAGCAGAGTGCTACAATCCTTACTTAAATATCCCTTTTTGTTTAATTTGGTAGTGAATAGAGCCAATTCAAACCCAACTTTAAAACATGCAATTAGTTGTATGTTTGAAGATTTGGAATTAAGAAACCAATTAAAAAATCCATTGTTTTATTTTAAATTAATTTTCGGATGAAATTAGTAAGCAAAAAATGCCCCCATTGTGGTGAATGGAGTGATTATCAAGATAATATTCATGAAGAATGCTATTTTTGTTTGAAAACGCTAGAACCAGAATCTGTTAAAGATTATCAAAATTATGAACAAAAAGGAAAAGAGTATTATGAAAAATTATTTGAACCCTTCTTTCCAATTAAACCAGAAGATTTATGGCTCATCAAAGGATTTAAGTATATTGTTAATACACTCGGATTAATTTATGTTTCCATAGTTTCATTTATTATTGCTGTAATAGCTTTATTGCCGGGTTAGTGAAAATTAATAAATAATTTTGTATTTACAGTGAATAATCCTATATTTTAAGCATTAATCAGTAATCAAAAAGCTGTAATTATTCATAATTAATATTTTTTAACTCTTTAAATGTTTGGTTTGAATATAATTTTAAGTAATTTTGTATTTGGAATTTATAAAATCATTTTATGATATTGAAAAAAATTCATTGGGTTTTCATTTATGTTTGGGTTGCTCTAGCAGTAATTCCAAATAATAGTGTTGCTCATGAATTTTTGAATGATTTTGCTGTAGAGCAAAGTTCTTATAGATGGGATTGTAATCATAAAGATAAAAACCCATTCAATAATTCCAATTTCCCTATTAATAAGGAAGAAAATAAAAACGAAGAAAGAATTGATGAAAATCTTGAAAATGAATTTACTAAAAATTCATTTTCTCTTTTTGAGTTTAGTAACCATTATTCATTAATTCAAAAATTTTCAACACATCTATTAATTGATGAATTAAAACTTCATCTTTTTTCTATATTACGATTTGAAAATCCTTATTTCCTTCATAGGTTCTTATCCTATTGTATTTTAAGAGATTGATTGTTTTCTGCTATTTTATTTAGCATCTTAGGCTTTTTTAAAGCTGATATGCATATTTATATGCTTTTTTTAACAATCAAAAAAATATTAATAAACAATAACAATCAATCTTAAAAAAAATGAAAAATTACATTTTAGTAGTTATAATCGGTTTTATAACCATTATCAATAATGGATGCCGTCATGAGCATCATCAAAAACATGAGCCTTTAAAACTCAAAGTTACAAATCCTGTTCAACAAGACACAACCATATTCAAAGAATATGTTTGTCAAATACGTTCCATTCAACATATTGAAATAAGAGCCTTAGAGAAAGGCTATTTAGAAAAAATATTGGTTGATGAAGGTCAATATGTTAAAAAAGGACAACTTTTATTTCAGATATTACCAATAGTTTACCAAGCTGAAGTTCAGAAAGCACAAGCAGAAGTAAATTATATAGAAATTGAATACCAAAATACCAAAAGGTTAGTGGATAGCAATATCGTTTCAAGTAGTGAGTTGGCTTTAGTAAAAGCAAAATTAGAAAAAGCAAAAGCAGAATTAGCTCTTGCAAAAACGCATTTGGGATTTACAGAAATTCGTGCTCCTTTTGATTGTATCGTTGGTAGATTTAAAGACGTTAGATTAGGTTCTCTTTTGGAAGAAGGTGAATTATTAACCACTCTTTCTGATAATAATAAACTTTGGGTTTACTTCAATGTTCCTGAAAGTGAATATTTGGACTATGTTTCTAAAAATGTGGATTTGAAAAACCGAAAAGTTAAATTAAAAATGGCTAATCAAAAAATGTTTGAGAATGAAGGTTTTATTGAAACTATTGAAGCAGATTTTAATACAGAAACTGGAAATATCGCTTTTCGTGCTAACTTTTCCAACAAAAATGGGATTTTAAGAAACGGAGAAACTGGTTTAGTGTTATTACCCATTCAGCTAGAAAAAGCCATTCTAATTCCTCAATCCGCTACGTTTGAAGTTTTGGATAAAAAATATGTCTTTCTTGTAAACGAAAATAACGAACTTCATACCAAAGAAATCAAATCACAAGCAGAATTACCCTATATTTTGGTTTTGAAAGAAGGTTTAAGTCCAAAGGATAGAATATTAGTGGAGGGTATTAACAAAGTTCATGAGAATGAAAAAATTGTTCCTATTCCAATAGAATTTTCTGAATTAATAAAACAAGTTCAACAAATTAAAGCGGAATAAAACTTTCTAAATTTTAACGTTATGTTTAGCGGAATCTTAAAAAAACCTATATTGGCGATAGCCTTATCGTTGGGAATTGTATTCTTAGGATATGTTGCCATCAATACCTTACCGATTACTCAATTACCAGAAATTGCTCCACCAAGGGTGAATATCTTTTTAGCTTATCCTGGTGCAAGTGCAAAAGTACTGGTTGAAACTACCTTAATACCTTTAGAAAGAGCTATTAATGGTACTCCTGGAATGCAATATGTGATTTCTGATGCTACTAGTGCTGGGGAAGCAACTGTTCAGGTAGTTTTTGATCCTGAAATTGACCCCGCTACTGCTGTAGTCAATGTAAAAACTAGGGTGGACCAAATCATGAATAACTTACCCCCCTTAGTTCAAAGAGAAGGCATCATTATTACCCCTGTTCAACCCAGTATGTTGATGTACGTAAATGTATATAGTACAGACCCCAATGCAGATGAAAAGTTTCTCTATAATTACTCCAATACGCATATCTTACCAGAGTTACAAAGAATCAAGGGTTTAGCAAGAGCTCAGATCTTGGGTAGCCGTTTATATGCAATGAGGGTATGGTTAAAACCCGATAAATTAAGAGCATATAATGTTTCTGTTGAAGAGGTTATGAAAGCTATGGAAGAACAAAGTTTTATTGGTCGTCCGGGGCGTTTAGGACAGGCTTCTGGAAAAACTACTCAATCTACAGAATATACTTTATTTTACAAAGGTCGTTATTCCAAACCTGAAGAATATGAAAACATTATTATAAAAGCTAATAAAGAAGGGGAAATTCTCAAACTAAAAGATATAGCAACAGTGGAATTAGGAAGCCAGTTTTATGATATTTATACCAATAAAGATGGTTATCCTGCGGCATCTATAGTATTAAAACAACAGTTTGGGTCTAATGCCATTGAAGTGATCGATGAAATCAAAACCAAACTTCAAGAAATGAAAAAGGATTTTCCTGTGGGCATTGATTATGAAATTTCTTATGACGTTTCTAACTTCGTTTATGCTTCTATAGACCAAGTAATTCACACCTTAGTAGAAGCCTTTGTTTTAGTAGCGATTGTAGTGTTTTTGTTCTTAGGAGATTGGCGTTCTACTCTAATTCCGATTATTGCAGTACCTATTTCCTTAATTGGAGCGTTTATTTTCATGAAAATGTTTGGGATTTCCATTAACTTAATTACACTTTTTGCCTTGGTTTTAGCTATTGGTATTGTAGTAGATGATGCCATCGTAGTGGTTGAAGCAGTTCATGCCAAAATGGAACAAGACCATGTATCTCCCTATCAAGCAGTCAAAAGAGTGATGGGTGAAATTAGTGGTGCTGTAATAGCAATTACCTTAGTTATGGCTTCGGTTTTTATCCCCATTTCTTTTATGTCTGGACCTGTGGGCGTTTTTTATAGACAATTCTCTATAACTATGGCAAGTTCCATTATTCTATCGGGTATCATTGCTTTAACTCTTACACCAATTCTTTGTGTTCTTATCTTAAAACCTTTACATCATGATGAAAAACCGAATACTTTCATTGCTAAGTTTATCCATCTTTTCAATGTCTTTTTTGAAAAATTAACAGGTGGCTATTCTAGTATATTGAAAAGGATAGTGGATAGAAAATTGGTTACTTTTGGTGTACTAAGCATTGTAGGTTTGGGAATATTTATGACCAATAATCATTTACCCTCAGGATTTATCCCCAATGATGACCAAGGAATTATTTATGCTATTGTACAAACTCCTCCAGGAACTACTTTAGAGGTTACTAATGATGTTTCTAAAAAGTTACAAAAAATTGCGAAAGAAATTGAAGGGGTACAATCAGTAACAGCTTTGGCAGGGTATGAAATTTTAACAGAAGGTAGAGGTTCTAATGCCGGTACTTGTTTAATCAATTTAAAAGATTGGGAACATAGAAAAAATTCTGTTCATGATATTATTGAAGAATTAGAAGAAAAATCCAAAGGATTAGGGGCTATTATTGAGTTTTTTGAACCACCTGCTGTACCCGGTTATGGCTCTTCTGATGGTTTTTCTTTACGTTTGTTAAACAAAAACACTACTATTGATTACCAACAATTTGATTTTATCAATAAAGAATTTATGGATTCTTTAAGAAAACGTCCTGAACTTACCGGCTTATTTACCTTTTATGCTGCTAATTTCCCACAATATGAGGTAATTGTAGATAATGGTTTAGCGATGCAAAAAGGAATAAGCGTAGGAAAAGCTATGGAAAACCTTAATATTTTAATTGGTAGTACTTACGAATTAGGGTTTACACGTTTTAATAACTTTTTTAAAGTATATACTCAAGCTGCTCCTGAATATAGAAGAATTCCTTCAGATGTCCTTAATATTTTTGTCAAAAATGAAGCAGGTGAAATGGTTCCTTTATCTTCTTTTATGAAATCAGAAAAAACTCAAGGTCCTAACGAAATCACTCGTTTTAACTTATACATGTCCTCAACCATCAGAGGAAGACCTGCAGCGGGTTATACCACGGGTCAAGCGATGCAAGCAATAAAAGAAGTGGCAGAAAAAACATTACCACATGGTTATGATATTGCCTGGGAAGGTTTATCTTACGATGAAGCAAGAAGAGGTAACGAAGCGATTTTTATTTTCTTGATAGTATTGGTTTTCGTTTATTTAGTTTTGGCTTCACAGTATGAAAGTTTTATTATTCCTATGGCTGTACTTTTAACTATACCAATCGGTATCCTAGGGGCATTTAGTATGTTGCTTTTCATGGGTTTAGGAAATGATGTTTATGCTCAAATTGGTTTAATCATGCTGGTTGGGTTATTAGGTAAAAATGCCATTTTGATTGTTGAATTTGCTTTACAACAACAACAACATGGTGTGCCCATTTTAGAAGCCGCTTTAAAAGGTGCCAAACTTCGTTTTAGACCGATTTTAATGACCTCTTTTGCTTTTATTGCAGGATTAGTACCCTTATTATTTGCAAAAGGTCCATCAGCTATGGGTAGTAAAACGATTGGTTCATCAGCATTTGGAGGTATGTTACTCGGGACAATTGTGGGGGTATTTATTATTCCGGGTTTATTTTATATCTTTTCAAGTCTAAACAATAAATCCAAAATTATGCCCAAAGAAGCACAAGACGATATGCACTTACCAGATTTGGGGCACAAAAATGATGGAAAATGGTCTTAATTCTTCAATCTATTAATTCAAAAGTCATGAATAAACAATTTTTAAAAATAGGAATTTCATTTGTAATACTTGTCATTTTACTTCAAAGTTGTAAAATACCAACCGTTAGTTCCAGAAATCCCAAAGATTTTTTATCTCAAAAATATTCCAATATTACTACTACTGATACTCAAAATGTAGCCTCAAGAAATTGGAAGTTATTTTATCAAGATGAGAACTTGGTTCAGTTAATTGATTATGCATTACAAAATAATCAAGAATTACAAATTTTTTCTCAAGAAATTGCAATGAATCAATTTGAAATTCAAGCAAGAAAAGGGGAATATTTACCATTTGTGAATTGGGCAACGGGTTTAGGTCTAGAAAAAGAATCCAAATATACTAAACTTGGTGCTGTAGAAGAAAATGTGGAATATGAAGAGGGTAAACATTTCCCGAAACCAATGCCTGATGTCAATTTAGGTTTAAACTTTCGTTGGGAAATTGATATATGGAAAAAATTGCGTAATGCAAGAAAAGCCGCCCAAATGAAATATTTTGCTTCTATTGAAGGGCGTAATTTTTTAGTAACTCGTTTAGTTTCAGAAATCGCTGAAAATTATTATGAGTTAATTGCTTTAGATATTTTGCTTCAAACTATTGAGGAAAATATTGAAATTCAAAGACAAGCTTTAAAAATTATTAATGAACAAAAAATTGCGTCTAAGGTAAGTCAGTTGGCGGTTAATCGTTTTGAAGCTCAATTATTAAAAACTCAAAATTTAAAGTACCAAGTTTTGAATCGTATAATAGAATCTGAAAATCGTATTCATTTTCTTTTGGATAGAAACCCTCAACCTATTCCTAGAAGTTCAAATAACTTCTGGAATACCAATATTGATGGTGTTTTTATTGGAAATCCTCAACAGCTTTTAGTGAATAGACCTGATATTCAAAGAGCGTTATTTGAAATCAAAGCCGCAGATTTGGAAGTTTTAGTTGCAAAAGCGGAATTTTATCCTTCTCTGGGGGTCAATATTTTAGCAGGTATTCAATCTTTTGATCCTACGGTTATGTTTAGCCCTCATGCATTTTTGTTTAGGTTTATCTCGGATTTAACGGGTCCATTGGTGAATAAAAACAAAATTAAAGCTAATTATTATACTGCAAATGCTAAACAAATACAAGCAGTATTAGAATACGAAAAAACGAGTTTGAATGCTTATTTGGAAGTTCAAAAGCAATATAGTTTCTTGAATAACTTTGCAAAAAGTTATGAAACCAAAAAACAAGAAGTGGATATATTGGTTCAATCTATCAATATAGCCAATAATTTATTTATATCAGCAAGAGCTGATTATTTAGAAATTCTCTTAACTCAAACGGAGGCTTTGTCCGCAAAATTAGAACTCATTGAAATCAAATTAAATGAATGGAAATCCAAAGTAGGACTTTACAGGGCCTTAGGTGGCGGTTGGAGATAATTTTTTGCTTGTTATTAGTGTAAGAGACTATTTCAAGAGATTGGAATGGTCTCTTTTTGATTATCAGATGAAGTCAAGGTTTTAGGCTTGTGTATGCGTGAGGGATGCGGAGGGCACGAAGTGGCACTGCCTTTTGACGCTTTTGAAAAAAGTGGAAAAAGGATTGCCGAAGCGAAAGCGAAGCCCGAAGCCAGCCCGACCCTCAGCGAAGCAAGGGACACGCCCTAAAGAATTTAAAGGAATTTCATTTATCTTCTTCTTTTTTGGGGAATTACTGCAAAATATGCAAGCCCCAACAAAGCACCCACTAAATGTCCAAAGTGAGAAATTCCCGATTGTTCATTGATAAGTACCATTAATAAACTTATACCAATAAATCCTGCTACTAAAGTTCTTGATTTAATGGGGATAGGAATTGGGAAAATAATCAAAGTCCTTTCAGGATAATAGTAACCAAAACCTACCAAAACTCCAGAGATTGGTACGGAAGCTCCAAGTACAGGGTTAGGCGAAGGGTCAAAAAAGGAAATTATAATTCCACCCATAATCCCTACAAATAAATAAAATTGTAAAAATTTTCTTACTCCCATTGATACTTCTACCATAGAACCAATACTGACTAAAGCAAAAGAGTTAAAAAGTAAGTGCAAAAAACTTGCATGAGAAAAGAAATAGGTTACTAATTGAATAGGCTCAAAAAACTCAGGACCATAAGCAGATAAACCCAAATTTTCTCTGATATGAAATAAGTTGGTTTTAAAAAGCAAAAAATATTGAAGCCAATTTTCGTGTAAGGAAGTAGCCAAAAAAACTAATCCATTGATAATTAATATGTTTAAAACAACAGTTGTTACTAATAAATGCATGTATTAAAATTCATCTTTAATGTTTTTACCAGAAAGAGCATGCTGAATAGCAATATCCATCACACGCTGTGCAAAAGGTTTGCTAAATTCGTTTAATTCATCAATAGCTTTTTGTATTTGATTTCTATCATCTGATTTTACAATTTCGCTTAATTGAATCATTAATTTTTGAGTGCCGTGAATTTCATCAGGGGTTAATAAGTTTTCATGATTTTTTAAAAACTTATCAGTAGTGTAAAGAATGTGCTTAGCTTCTTCTTTGGCTTCTAAAATTAAACGTGTTTCTATATCTTGTTTTGCATGTTCAAGGGAATCTAAAAGTCTTTTTTCTACTTCTTCGTCGGTTAAACCAAAGGAAGGTTGAATATCTATAGTTTGTTCAATACCGCTTCTCAATTCTTTAGCTGTAACTTTTAAAATTCCATCAGCATCAATAAAAAATTGAATATCAATTTTGGGTAAACCAGCAGGCATAGCGGGTATGCCTTTTAAAGTAAATTCACCCAATTTTCTGTTTTCTTTTACTAATTCTCTTTCACCTTGGTAAACAGCAATTTTTAAGTTTACTTGACCATCAATAGAAGTGGTATAATGCCTTCCAACATGAGTGGGTATTTTGGTATTTCTGGGAATAATGACATCCATTAAACCTCCAACGGTTTCTATTCCTAAGGACAAAGGAGTTATATCTGCTAAATAAACTTCAGAATTACCCAAAAATGCGTCGGCTTGTAAAGCCGCACCTAGAGCAACAATTTGATCAGGGTCAATATTATCTAAAGGTTTTTTGCAAAAAAACTCTTCAACTTTTTGTTTTACAAAAGGAACTCTAGTGCTTCCCCCCACTAAAATAACTTTGTCAATATTTTCTTTTTTTAAGTTAGCATCTTTTAATGCGGTATTACAACAGTCAATCGTTTTTAAGACTAATGGAGAAATTAATTCGTTAAGTTTGTCAATAGAAAGACTTAGAGTTATATTTTGTTGAATATATTGAATTTCACCTTCAAATGAATGATGATTAGTTAAGTGTTTTTTGGCTTTCTCCGCAAGTAATCTTATTTGTTGAGAAAAATCTTTGTTATCCAATAGATACTGATGATCAATTTTATGTAAATCTAACCAAAAATGAACAATACTTTTATCCATGTCATCGCCACCTAAATAAGTATCCCCATTAGTGGAAAGGATATCAAAAACACCATCTTCTAAGGTCAAAATGGTAACATCAAAAGTTCCTCCCCCCAAATCATAAACAACAATATTTTGTTTTTCTTCATTATGAGTTAAGCCCATACCATAAGCTATTGCTGCAGCAGTTGGTTCTGAAATAATTCTTAAAACATTCAACCCAGCTAATTTACCTGCATCTTTTGTTGCTTGTCTTTGGGAGTCATTAAAATAGGCGGGTACAGTTATAACGACATCTTGCACAGGTACTTTTAACCTATGCTCGGCTCTTTGTTTGAGTTCTTTTAAAATGTATGATGACAACTCAATTGGGCTATAAAATTGATTTCCAATTTGTATTTTTACCAATTCATTTTCACCGTTATCAATAATTTTATAACCAAAATGTGATAAATCATGCTTGATGTCTTTATAAGACTTTCCGAGTAATCTTTTAACGGAAAATATAGTATTATGAGGGTCAGAAATTAAAAAAGGCTTTGCATCTTCCCCGACTTGTATCATTCCTGAAGAATCAAAGTGTAAAATAGAAGGAACGATTACATCTTTACCAAAATCAGCAATGCAATGAGGCTGCCCGTCTTTTACATAAGCAATTAAAGAATTGGTTGTACCCAAATCAATACCAAAGTGGATTTTGTCCGGCATTAAATCCCCACTAACTATATCTATACTAACTTTTGCCATGACCTTATGAACGCAAAATTAATACTTTTAGTTTGAAAAAACAATTTGTATTATTTGCAATGAATTTTTCACTCATTTGTATTGGAATGAGTTTGCGAATTAGAAGCATATTTATTGATTTATGCCTTTTGCGTTTAAAAAATACTTTTAAGATTGTTCATTGTTTAAATCTTCTTTAAATTTACATTCCGATATGTTTGGTTTACAGTCATTTTCTTTTGAAAATAAGATATTTAGAGTCATCCCTCATCAAAACAAGAATATGCTTTTTGTAGAAATTTTCAATACTCAAAATTCTAATTTGTGTTTATATATTTTGGATTTAATGGTTTCAAAGATTGAATTTCTAATGGAATATCATGATAAACAATTGTTAGATTTTGCTACATATAGTTTTTTGGTTTTTAAATTATTTCCTTCTAAGGTTTTGCCTATCGTAAGAGGAATAAAAATTTATGACTTAGGTTTAAATGACTATGTTCTTGAAGAACCTGAAGCTCAGAATCTTGAATATTTTCATGATAAATTGAGTTTTGAGATTTTTGATAAAATTCAAACCATTAAGTTTCCAAGCCAAAAAATGAATCAATTTTTGTTTCCAGAAATTATTGATAATAAACAAGTTTTTATATTTCAGAATATTAGAATTGTAGTTAATCCTCAAAACCTCGAAATATTCCATCAAAATCAACGGATTAATGAAATCACTTTTCAAGATAATCAATTGAAAAACTGTTTTGTAATAAACTCATTTTTAATTATTCAAACAAAAAATAATGAAATAACGGTTTATACATTCAATTTTTTATAGGAAATTTTTTTAAATTTGCAATTAAATCATGGATATAAAATTTATAGGTACAGGTGGTGCTTTTGATATAGATTATGGAAATAGTTCTGCTTTAGTAGATTGTAATGGTAAAAAAATTTTGGTGGATTGTGGTCATACGGTTTTTCCAAGACTTATTCAACTGAATTTAATTCAGGAAATTGATTACATTCTTATAACTCATTTGCATGATGACCATGTGGGTTCATTATCTACTTTAATATTCTACTTATATTTTTTTCAACCTCAAAAAAAGGTAAAATTAATAGCACCTTTGAACTTTCATCAAGAATTAATAAATTTTTTAAATTTTTCTCAAAAAAATGTTTTACAATTCATTGAAATTGAGGATTTACCTAGTTTTATTACTCCAATTGATACTTATAATCGTCATTATTTAGAAATGCAAACTTTTGGATACATATTTTCTGAAAATCAAAATCATATTGTTTATAGTGGAGATTTAAATGATTCTAGTTATCTTTTTCAAGAAGTTAAAAAACATTCTTTGAATGGACAAATTATTGTATTCCATGATGTTACATTTAATTCATTAGCCAAAGCTGCACATGCTTATTATAAGGATATAGAAGTTTTTCTTAGCGATTATTCAATTTGGGGATATCATTGTAATCCCAATCTAAAACCAGAAGATTGTAAAATACCATTAGTTATTGAAAATTCTAATTTATTGTTTTAAATGTTACCATTAATCCCTAAATATTTTCCAGAATTTAATTCCGAAGTATTAGAAAAGCTAGAAGAAGCAATGTCCCTTCATAAAGCATGGAATGAAAAAATTAATGTGATTTCAAGAAAAGATATTGAAAATATTGAGTGTCATCATTATTTACATTCATTAAGTTTACTGAAGTTTATAAACATACAAGACGGAGTGGAGATTTTAGATGTAGGAACAGGTGGAGGGTTCCCCGGAATACCATTAGCAATTGCTTTACCCAATGTTCAATTTTTTTTATTAGATAGTATTCAAAAAAAGCTAAAGATTATTGAAGATATTAAGTTGCGATTGAATTTAAAAAATGTCAAAGTAATATGGAGTAGGGTAGAGGAATATAAAGGTAAACATGACATATTGACAGCAAGAGCTGTAACTTCTTTGCCTAATTTTTATGAAATAGTGAAAAAAAATGTTAAAAAAAATATTATTTACATAAAAGGCGGAGATTTTGCAGAAGAATTAAAACTAATAAAATTACCACACGAAGTGTATGAAATATTTCAAAAAATACAAGAACCATTTTTTGAAACAAAAAAAATCGTATCTTTGCGAATTGTTTAAAAATGGGATAACTGAACAATTTTTTTTACAAACTTGTTTTTAATTAAAAACCTCAAAAACTAGTAACAACAGAATGTCAAACGAAGAACAACCCAAAAGCGGATTTAACTTTTTCTGGATATATGGTATAATATTTTTATTTATCATATTATCTTTTTTATTTCTTCCAGAACGCAAAACCGGCGATGAAATTTCTTATGATAAATTTGCTAATGAATTAGTTGCCAAAAATTTAGTCAGAAAAGTTAATGTTGTAAATGAAAAACTGATAGAAGTTTTCTTAAATGAGGAAGGTCAAAAACTTTTGCCTGCTGAGAAAAAAAATAAACCTGAATTATTCGGCAGTATTTATCCTGACTATACCTTTAAAGTAATATCTGGTGAAAAATTTGAAGAATATTTGATTCAAAATCGTATTCCCTATGAGATTGTTGAAAGAACTGATTATTTTGGTTCTTTTATATCCTTAATGCTTCCCATTGCAATTCTTATATTGATTTCTTTATTTTTTATGAGAAGAATTGGTGCCAGCATGGGCGGAGGGCAAATTTTTAATATTGGTAAAAGTAAAGCCACCTTATTTGACGATGATAATAAAATTAATGTCAATTTTTCTAATGTTGCAGGATTAGAAGAAGCTAAACAAGAAGTAATGGAGGTAGTTGAATTTCTAAAAAACCCCAAGAAATTCTCAAAATTAGGTGGAAAAATGCCCAAAGGCGTTTTGTTAGTTGGACCTCCTGGAACAGGAAAAACTTTGTTAGCAAAAGCAGTTGCAGGCGAAGCGGGTGTTCCATTTTTTAGTTTAAGTGGTTCTGATTTTGTGGAAATGTTTGTGGGTGTGGGTGCTGCTAGGGTTAGAGATTTATTTAAAACTGCTAAAGAAAAAGCTCCTTGTATTATTTTTATTGATGAAATTGATGCTATTGGACGCCAAAGAGGTAGAGGTAATTTTACAGGTGGTAACGACGAAAGAGAAAATACGCTTAATCAACTTTTAGTGGAAATGGATGGTTTTAATACCGATTCGGGGGTTATCATTATGGCTGCTACAAATAGAGCCGATATTTTAGATGCTGCTTTATTACGTCCTGGTCGTTTTGATAGGCAAGTAATGGTAGATAGACCAGAAATTAAAGAACGTGAAGCTATTTTTAAAGTTCATTTAACCAAAATTACGATTAGTAATGATGTAGATGTTGCCAAATTGGCAGCACAAACTCCCGGTTTTGTCGGTGCTGATATAGCTAATGTTTGTAATGAAGCTGCTTTAATTGCTTCAAGAAAAGACAAAGAACAAGTTTCTATGGAGGATTTTATGCAGGCAATTGATAGAGTTTTATTGGGTCTTGAAAAGAAAAGTCGTGTAATTCATCCTGAAGAAAAAGAAACTATAGCTTATCATGAGGCTGGTCATTGTATTGCAGGCTGGTTTTTAAAATATGGTTCTCCCTTAGTGAAAGTTACTATTATCCCTAGAGGTATGGCTTTAGGTTATGCTTTATATCAACCCGAAGAACGCATAATTACTCCTTATCCTAAATTGATTGACGAAATGTGCGTTTCTCTCGCAGGTAGAGCCGCTGAAGAAATTGTATTTAAAGAAATATCTACTGGAGCTCTTGATGATTTACAAAAAGTTACTCAAAAAGCTTATGCTATGGTAAGTTATTTTGGTATGAATGATAAAGTAGGAAATGTTTCTTTTTACGACTCTAATTCCGATATGTCCTTGACAAAACCTTACTCCGACCAAACTGCTAAGTTAATTGATGATGAGGTTAGAAAACTGATTGATTTTGCTTATAATCGCGTAAAAAATTTATTGATTGAAAAAAGAGAGCAATTAGAAAAAATCGCTAAATCTTTATTGGAAAAAGAAGTTTTACTTCAAAGTGATGTAGAAAATTTAATTGGTCCTAGACCTTTTCCTACTTCATTTGCTTCATAAAAAGTGAAATTCAAAGTTCTAATTTTTGCAGATTTTCACTTAGGAATTCCCAGTCCTAAACAATCCATAGAAAGAGAAAAAAAATTTATTCAATTTATAAATACCCAAAGTGATATTCAAGAGCTTATCATTTTGGGTGATTTATTTGATTTTTGGTTTGAATATAAACATGTTGTTCCTAAAGGGTATTTTAGAATTTTAGCTAAACTTGCCGAGCTTCAAGAAAATGGAACTAAAGTTTCTCTTTTCTCAGGTAATCATGATTTGTGGTTGAAAAATTATTTTCCTGATTATTTGGATATTCCTGTTTTTCATCAACCTCAAATTAAAGAATGGTTCGGCAAAAAATTTTTTTTAGCTCATGGTGATGGTCTTGGACCCAAAGATTATGGATTTAAAATTATGAAAAAGTGTTTTAAAAATCCCTTTTTACAATTTTGTTTTCGTTGGATTCATCCTGATTTGGGTATTGGCTTAGCAAACTATTTTTCCAGAAAAAGCAGAAAAAGCCATCAAATTTCTGATGCTTTCTATTATGGTCAAAATGAATGGATTTACCAGTACTTTACTCGTAAAAGTGAGCAGTTGAGAGATGTTCAATATTTTATTTTTGGTCATAGGCATTTACCAATTAAAGTATCCAACGCTAATCAACAAACCATGATAGTAATGGGAGATTGGATTCATCATTTTTCTTATCTTGAAATTACTCAAGATTCTGTTGAACTCAAATTTTTAGAAAATGATTATGAAATTAAGAACTAAGTTTTTACTTTTGTTGAGTGCTTTGAGTTTTACTTCTTGTTTTCATGACAAGTTTATTATTTATATTGATGAGGTTTCAGAGGTTTATGGAAATGCTATTGTTGAAGAATATAAGCAAAAATATCCCCATAAATCTATTGAGGTTTATGTATATAATACAGATTTCCTATTCCAAGCTATAAAAATGGGCAAAAAGCCTGATGCTTTTATTAGTTTTGATACTTCTTATTCCCAAAAGTTTGGTCTTTATTTTGAAAATAAAAAGCTTTTAGATAGAGATGCTCTGGTTTTAGCAATCGCAGATTCTCAATTTCATTCATGGAATGACCTTTTAACCAAAGGAAAATATTTAGCGATTCCAATGCAAAATACTAGTTTACAGCCATTTTCAATTCAATATTTAGAATATAAAAAGGTTTTATCTGAATATTTTTCACCCATTTATCCTCATGATTTTAAAAGCATGGCTTTGTATTTAGAAAAAAAAATGGTGAGTGGAGGAATTATGCTGAAAAGTCAAGCTGAATACTACAAAATTAGAAATTTATTTCCTTTTTTTCATCAATCATTTATACACTACATGGTAGAGTTAAACCCTCCTAAGTTAGATTAAAACCACTGCATAATGGTATTTCCTGCGTAAGCAAAAATTAATGACCAAACTAACATACTGCTGCACATTGCTATAATTACTTTGAATGCAGGTGCCCCAAAGCCTAAGGAAATAGCAGTGCCTACCGGCTGTGAAAGTATAGGAGGGGTTAAAATCGCTATTCCAATTAAACCGAATTTGTTCCATACTTTTACTTTCCAGTCATTTTGGGGTGGTAAATTTTCTTCAATTTTCATATTTTGACTTTTTCTGTTTTTCCACCAAGATATCACTTGGTTACCAAACAAAGTATATAATACCATACCTACAGAACCGCCAATAAAATAACACAAAAATAGTTCTATAAAACTAAAATTAGTTGCTAATCCACTGGCAACACCAATCATATATTTTACTGCACATAGTGCAGAAACCATTAAATATCCGCTAAATGAAGACATATTTTTTGTTCAGAATTTTACGTAAAAATAGGAAAAAAATTCTTGTTGTCAAAAGTTTTAATGGTTTTTATTGGTTGATTCTATATTCTTCTACAAGAGTTTAATATCTAAGTAACTAATACATCATTACAGTAATTTTATCCTATATTGAGAAGGTTGGATAATCCTTGAAATTTATATCAATATAAGGAATGAAGTTGAGCTGTTCAATAAGAGTAGTTTTTATTTATTTTTGTCTTATGAAGAAGGGTGTATTTTTTCCTTATGGTATTAGCAATTTTGAAAAACTTTCAACTCAAAATTATGTATTTGTGGATAAAACTCGCTATATTGAAAAATTAGAAAAACAACAAGAAAG
>CAZBPK010000114.1:0-11334 GCA_964493765.1 uncultured Bacteroidia bacterium
AAAAACGAAAGGTATAGTCAAACGAAATGTAGTAAGAAGAAAATAGACAATATATATAACTTGTATTAAAAAATAAGATAGATAGAGATTAAAACGAAAGTATACATAAAGGTTAACAAAAAGGAGTACAATAAGGTTAAAAAAAAGGAGTACAAAAGGGATAATAAAAAAGCATACAAGAAGGTTAGGAAAAAAGATTACAAGAGGGTTTAGAAAAAGGTTTACAAGAGGGTTTGGAAAAAGGATTACAAGAGGGTTTAGAAAAAGGATTACAAGAGGGTTTAGAAAAAGGATTACAAGAGGGTTTAGAAAAAGGTAAGTTTGAAGAAAAAATCATTATAGCAAAAGAAATGAAAGTAAATGGATTAAGTAATGAGATGATTGTTAAAATTACGGGATTAGCTTTAGAGATTGTCCAAAACTTGTAAATGGAATGATTAAAGTTTCATCAAAAAACGATGCGTGAGGGATGCGGAGGGCACGAAGTGGCACTGCCTTTTGACACTTTTGAAAAAAGTGGAAAAAGGATTGCCGAAGCGATAGCGAAGCCCGCAGCTCCCCGACCCGATGCGTAAGCAAGGGACACGCCCAAAAATTACTAAATTCATTATGTTTTTGTTTATATTCAGTGATTTTTTTATTTTTGCATGAATGAATTATAATTTTAAAAAAATAGGAATTTTTTGTTCTGGTGGGGATTCTCCCGGTATGAATGCTTGTATTAGAGCAATTGTTAAAACATGCCAAAAGCATCAAATTCAACCTATTGGAATTTATAGAGGGTATGAGGGCTTGATTGATGGGGATTTTAAAGAACTAAAAAATGAACATATAAGAAATATATTGGGTCAAGGTGGAACCATTCTTAAAACGGCTCGTTCTAAACGTTTTATGACTCCAGAAGGGCGATTAAAAGCTTATGAACAAATTAAAAATTATCAATTAGATGGGATTATTGCTATTGGTGGTGATGGTACTGCTAAAGGTGCATTAACTTTTAGTAATGAATTTTCTGATGTTTCTATAGTTGCTTGCCCAGGTACAATTGACAATGATTTATATGGAACTGATTATACTATCGGCTTTGATACAGCTATTAATACTACAATGGAAGCTATTGATAAAATTAGAGATACTGCTCATTCTCATGATCGTTTATTTTTTATTGAAGTAATGGGGAAAGATGCTGGGTTAATTGCTTTATATACGGGTATTGCTACGGGTGCAGAAGCCATTTTAATTCCAGAAACATTGACAAATATTGATGAACTAGTTCAAATTATTAGACACCGTTGGGAAACACAAAAAACTTCTTGCATTGTAGTGGTTGCAGAGGGTGATGATGCTGGTGGTGCTTTTGATGTAGCCAAAAAAGTTCAAGAAAAATTTAATGAATATGATACTCGTATTAGTGTTTTAGGACATATACAAAGAGGAGGAACCCCTACATGTACCGATAGAATTAATGCTTCTTTATTGGGTGTTCATGCTGTTAAAGCTTTATTGGAAGGAAAAAAAAATATAATGTTGGGTTTATTAAAAAATCAAATTTCTTATACCCCTTTTGAAAATGCAGTGAAAGAGCAAAAAAGTCAGTACGTTCAACTATTAGAAACTTTTCAATTTTTAATGTAAATTTTTATGAAAGTGAATTTCAAATTTTTAATAATATTACAAATTTTGGTAGGGATTTTTCTACATTCTTGTGCTCAAGAAAAAGATAAAAAATCATCACCTTTTACTAAAGCAGATACGCTTCGAGGAATGTTATCTCCTTTAAGAAATTGTTATGATGTTACCTATTATGACCTAAAAATCAAATTAGATATTCCGAAAAGAAGTATTTCTGGAAAAAATACATTTCATTTTAAGGTAAATCAAAATTTTAGAACTTGCCAGATTGACCTATTTGATAACATGGTGATTGAAAAAATAATTTATCGTGGGAAACCTATTTTTTATAAGCGAGAATTTCATGCAGTTTTTTTGCAATTTCCATCAGAATTAAATCGTGGTACTGTAGATTCATTTACAGTTTATTATAATGGAAGACCCAAAGAAGCAGTTAGGGCACCATGGGATGGTGGTTTTGTTTGGAGAAAAGATAAAGAAAATAACGATTGGGTTGGAGTTGCCTGCGAGGGAATAGGAGCTTCTTTATGGTGGCCTTTAAAAGATCATCTTTCCGATGAACCCGACAGCCAAAGCATTTCTATTGAAGTCCCATCTCATTTGATGGCTGTTTCTAATGGTAGATTAAGAAGTAAAGATGATTTAGGCAAAACAACTAAATTTAATTGGTTTGTTTCTTATCCTATTAATTCTTATAATGTAACAGTAAATGTTGGTAATTATGCTCAAATTGAAGATGTTTATCAGTCTGTAGATGGTCGTTTAACTTTAGATTATTTTGTTTTAGCATACAATAAAGAAAAAGCTAAAGAACATTTTCAACAAGTAAAGCCGATGTTAAAATGCTTTGAACAATATTTTGGAGCTTATCCTTTTCAAAAAGATGGTTATAAGTTGGTAGAAACGGATTATTGGGGTATGGAACATCAAAGTTGTGTTGCTTATGGCAATCATTATAAGAATAATGAATGGGGATTTGATTATATTATTATCCATGAAAGTGGTCATGAATGGTTTGGAAATAGCGTTTCTGTACCAGACCACGCAGAAATGTGGATTCACGAATCTTTTACTACTTACACCGAAGCCATTTTCATGGAATGTATGTATGGTTATGAAAAATCTGTGAAATATTTAACTACTCAGCGTTTTAATATTCTAAATCAAGAACCTATTCTGGGTCCATTAGATGTAAATTACGATAACTGGGTGGGTTCTGATATGTATTATAAAGGTGCATGGATGCTACACACTTTAAGAAGTTGCGTTGATAATGATGAACTTTGGTTTAAAACCTTAAAATTATTTGCCTTAAATTTTCGTTATAGAATCGTCAATACTTCCCAAGTGATACAATTTTTTAATCTAAACTTAAATAATGATTATACTACCTTTTTTGAGCAGTATCTACAATATCCTAAACCTCCAATTTTTGAGTATAAAATTGAAAACAATGGAAATGAATTTATTTTATATTACCAATGGAAAGCCAATGTTCAGAATTTTAAAATGCCCATTGAAATTATTGTAAATAACAAAAAAATTCGTTTAAATCCCACTCAACAAATTCAAAAAATGGTTATTAATTCTGATTTAATAGTTGTGGATAAGTCCAAATTTTATGTCTATACAGAGAAAATGAAATAAATGAATCAAAATTCCATAGATTATATTTAGAAAGTATAGAATGAAACTTTTATGGTAATTCTCTGAATATTTTTAATTTTGCGTTTATGTTAGAATTTCTCAAAAGTCTAAAACATATCAAAAAAGTTTATCCAGATTATGAAACTGCTTATCAAAATAGTGACCCAAAAGCTTATCAATCAGAGGAAGTGATAGAAGTAGTTTTTCAAAAAACTTTAAAATTCAAAGAAGATTTAGAGAAATCCTCAAATGATATATTATCTAGTGTTGCAAATTCTTTTTGTTCTTTAATACCTGCAATTATTGAAAAAGATAGAAAAGAAGTTTCAGTAATTGATTTTGGAGGAGCTTGTGGAGCTTTATATTTTCAAGTTCGTAATTTTTTTCCCAAATCATTAAAAATACGTTGGGCAGTTGTTGAAACTCCAGCCATGGTAAATAAAGCAAAAAAAATAGAAAATTCAGAAATTACTTTTCATGATACGTTAGATAATATTCTACAAGATTTAGGAAATGTTGATATTTTTCATACCTCTGCAACCTTACAAGCCTTAGATTCCCCAAGAGAGTACTTACAAAAAATGGTAGATTTAAAAGTAAAATATGCTTTTTTTAATAGAGTTGGTATTCATAAAGGTAATCATGATATATTTACAGTTCATCGTTCAAAATTAAGTTGGAATGGTCCCGGCAAGTTACCATTAGGATTTCAAGATAAATGGGTGAAATATCCTTATAGCTTCATGGAAGAAAAGTTTTTTTTAACAACCATACAAAAAAATTATGATATTATAGCCAAATTTCAAGATTTATCAGGTTGCTATCCTGTATTTGGATATAAAATTGATGGTTATGCTTTACTTTGTAAATTGAAACCAACGATTTAACATGTTTATTTTTTACTGTTTTTTGTTCTTAATTTTTACTAATATATTCTTAATTTCTTGTTCTAATACACAAGAACCCCAACAACAAAGTCCAAAAATTCAAAAAGAAAAAACAAATTCAAAGCCTCTTTATGAAATCTTTATAAATTCTGATAGCCAACGTATTCACATAAAGTTAATTAATGCAACTTTCTTAGGTAATCCACAAAGAAACTTTTATGGTAACAATGTTCCTAAAACTTGGAATTTACTATGGAAAACATGGTTAGGTTCTGGTAAAACGATTGTAAAAAAAGGACAAGAACAATTATGGTCAGGCGCCGGTTGGACAGGGCAACCTTTGTTTTTTTTTGAAAATGATAAACCTTTTATATTACAAGGTGCTTATGATTATCATTTAAAAAAAATTGATGCTTTAACGGGAAAAATCATTTGGCAGTATCCATTTGAAGATGTCATAAAAGGAACTGGGACAATTTGGTTAAATCATCATACACAAGTCCCTGATTTAAGGGCTGTTGTTATACAAGGATCAAGACAAAGTAAGAATTTTCATAAAAAAAATGCCCCTGCATTAAAAGCAATTTCTTTAATTTCAGGTAAATGTGTTTGGGAATTAAATGTTGAAAGAACCAAAAGTTATAGCAGAGATGCAGACGCATCAGCATTAGTTATTAATGACACTGCTTATATTGGTTTAGAAAATGGTTATTTTTTAACTTTTTTGCCGGATGCAAGAACGGCAAAACATAAAAATGATTTAGTACAACCCAAAATTTTAAAAAAAATCAAATTGTACAAAGATGAAGATGCTTATCATCATGGCGGTAATTTAGTGATTGAAGCTTCTCCAGCTTATTGGAATAGGAAAATTTTTATTTCTGCAGGCTCTGGACATGTAGTAACCTATAATTTAGACAAAAAGAAATTAGAATGGGATTTTTATATAGGTTCAGATTTAGATGGTTCCCCAGTGGTTTCTCCAGACAGTTGTATTTTAATTTCCGTTGAAAAACAGTATATTAAAGGTAATGGAGGTGTAATTAAATTAAATCCTTACACCCAAAAAATTGAATGGTTTTTCCCAACTCAAAATAAAAGCTTTGCAGATTGGAAAGGAGGTGTTATTGGAAGCCCTGCAATTCAAGATTCTTTATGCGCATTTACAGCAATAGATGGTTTTACTTATGTTGTTCATCTGAAAAAATTGGATAATAAAATTAAAAAATTATTTGATAATCAAACAGATATAAAAACTCCACAATTGATTTTTAAATATCCAACAGGACCCTCTATTTCCACACCTTTATTGATTGATAATTATTTAATCATTGCAGGGTATAATGGTATTCATATTTTCCAAAATCATAGTGGGAATTTTCGTTTGATTAAAAAAATTCAAGGTCGTTTTGAAGCTACACCTTTTGTTTATCAAAATCGTATGTATATTGCATCAAGAGATGGATATTTGTATTGTTATGGTGAATAATTTTAATTAAACTATTCTAAATTTTGTAACAAATTTAACTTAATTTAATACCAAATTTTAAAATGCTCTTTTGCTTGATTTTTTTTAATAAATACAATTCCAAAATCGTATAAATCTAAAGAAAGCGTCACATAATCGTCATTTGTGATTTCATTCCAAGCATTTTTCATTGATTGATTCCAATAAATATCATCAAATATGATAAAACCACCACCATTCAAGTGATTTTTTAGAGTATGAAAATAACGAAGAGTTGCTTCATAAGTATGATTACCATCAATAAAAATACCGTCAAAATTCATTTTTAAATTGCGAAGAAAATCATCAAATGGCATATTAACTAAATCCGCATCTAATTGAAATTTTTGGAGTAAAGACTTTGAATAATTATAGAGGGATTCTGACCCTTCAACACTAATTAGTTGGTAGTCATTATGATGAATTTCTTTTAAAGCAGAAGCAATATAAGCAGAGGAAAATCCTAAATTTGTCCCAAGCTCTAAAAATATTTTGGGTTTAAGCTTATTGATGATACGATAAATTAACTCCCCTTCCTTTTGTTTTCTGGCAGAACTTTTGGTTATTTCTGAAATTGTTTTATAAACAATTTCCTTTTTTTGATTGTCAAACCCAGCACCAAAATCGTGAATTTCAATTAATTGATGATTTGTAATATATTCCAATCTAACTTTTTCAATCTTTTGACCAATACTTGAGTCTTTATGAGGGAATACTTTTGTAACTAATTCATATACAAAAGGTGAGTGAATTCTCCATTTAGATTTTGAGTTCCACCAAAAAATAACAAATTGACAAATCCGCCAAGTAAAAAGTTTAATCTTGAGGAAGCTCATCAATAGATTGCAAAATTTTTTCTTTCAAAGAATATTTATAGTCTTCGAGTTTTTGTGAAATTTCTGGATTGGAAGTTGCCAAAATTTGGGTAGCTAAAATGGCTGCATTTAGAGCTTGGTTAAGAGCAACTGTAGCTACAGGAACGCCACCGGGCATTTGAAGAATTGAAAGTATAGAGTCCCAACCATCAATAGAATTTGAAGATAAAATTGGAACGCCGATTACAGGTAGAGTTGTTATAGATGCAACCATACCAGGGAGGTGGGCAGCCCCTCCAGCGCCTGCAATAATCACTTTAATTCCCCTATTTTTTGCATTTTGAGCAAATTCATACATTCTATCGGGGGTTCTGTGAGCCGATACTATGGTTAATTCATAAGGTATTTCCATAGTTTTTAAAAAATCAGAAGCAGATTTCATAATCGGAAAATCAGATTTTGAACCCATAATAATGGAAACTAATGGTTCTTGCATTTTTTCTATTCAAAAAAACAAAATTAAAAAAGTTTTTCTATATAACAAAAAAGACTGTCTTTTAATGACAGCCTTTAAAACATTATGAAAAATAATCAAATATTTGACTTATTGTGTTGGTCTTCCTTCGCAAAATTCACTGCCAGAGACATTAAATGGGTCCCATTTTATTTGTCTTTGATTAGGACAAGTTTGAAAATATATCCAAAAAAGCATTATTAACAAAAATACAACAACACCAGTTATGGCAATTTGCCATTTTTTGATTGCTAATTTTAATTCAATAACCTGACTTTTTTGAAGTTCAAGTTCAATAATTCTTTTTATATGGTGTTTAACACGAAGTGCTGCATTTTCGCTTTTTACTACATAATCAAAAACTCCATTTTCAAATAATTCTACAGCATTTTGAACACTTTCTTGTGCCGTAAACATGATAACATAGGCATTGGGTAATCTTTTCTTGATGTCTTTAAGGGTATCTAATCCATTCATTTGACCTTCTAAGTCAAAATCCAATATTACAATATCTGGATTTTTAGATAAATTGGCTACGCAATCTTCTCCTGATGTATAAAAATGGTATTCATAATTAGGACCTAATTTTTCTTGCAAAGAAATCGCCCAAATCTCTTTATCTTCTACGATGAAAACACGATACTTTTTGTTTGACATGCTGATTAATTTATCGTTCCAAAATTAGAAATTTTCAAACTAACATTACAAAATTATTTGTTCTTAGCTTAAAAATTCATTTTTTTTAAAATGTTGAAAAAATAAAAAAAACCCTGATTTTAAAGTCAGGGTTTTTATTTTTTTTAAAACAAAACTTTATTTCTGAATAACTAATTTTAAAGTTTGAATGGAATTCTGAGTTTTTAATTTTACAAAATAAATACCATTGGTTAAGTTTTCTGTATCAATAGAAATTAAATGATTTCCAACAGTTAATTTATCCTGAGTTTGTTGTAATAATTTACCAGAAATATCAAATAAGGAATATTGCATTTCTGAGTTTTGTGATAACTCAAATCTAATAAATGCTTTATCAATTGCTGGATTTGGATATAAAACAGCATTGAAGCCATTTACGGTTTCAGTTATGGGTTGATTAGAAACTGCCCAGTCTCTTAATATAAATGCGCCTCTTCCGTGAGTTCCTACTAAAACATGTTTTTCTTTTGCTTCATCTAAAAAAATTTGGGTTTGAGTTCCTTGTTCTACTACTCTTCTATCTACCATTTTCATATCCATTGAAACTACGGGTACATTTTTGGTTTCAGCACTATTATAATCAAACCAGCTTGGAGCTGTAACTGAGGAGTTTGTTAAATCTTCATTAGATGCATAAATACCAATTTCAGTACCAATTAATACCTTCCAATTTCTTGGAGAAGCTAAAGTAGTGTTGGGTGCAAACAAAGCTGTATATACTGGATATTTTGGAAAATTGTCTGTTACATCTCTAAACGTTGGTGAAGCAGATAATGCGTTATTACTCACATAAATTCTTCCATTGGATTGATTATTAAAATCATAAGAACCATAAGTAATTAAAATAGTATTGGGGTCATTAGGGTGAATTGCAATATGAGTAATCCAACGATTAGGTAAACCATCTGAAATTTTTTGCATAGTCCTATTACATAAATCATTTGCATTAGTAATTCTCCAAATTCTTCCTTTTCTTGTACCTATATATAATGTATAATTACCATCTTGAGAAATAGCCATACAACTTACACGTTCATCACTTTCTCCTTCATTAATGCTTTCAGGGTAAGAAATTCTGTTCCAAGTAGGTAAACTATCAGGACCCCCAAAAGGATTAAAAACTGCCCAAATATTTTCATGCAAATAATCATGAACAAAAGCATAAGTTTTGAAATTTCTTTTACCGTTAAGTTCTTGAACCTCATAATGAAATCCATTTGCATCAATAGTAGGTGCTACTGTGGGTTGCTCAATAAATGCAAAACAAGCATTTGTTGCTGGATCAGGAGTAGGACCCTGCTTTATTTCTTCGTCAGCAGTTGGATGTACTTGACCATTACAACTATCTTTTCTTGAAGAGTAACCAAAGAAAGATTCAAATAAACCTCCAGCATTAATACTTCTGTTTAAAACATCACCACCAACACCAGAATATAATAAAAGATTAGGATTTATTTTTGAAGACGCAATTTGACCATCATTGATTCTTCTATTCAAAAGACTAAATTCTTGATTATTTTGAGAAGGATTATTTTTATAAATTATACCCCCTTCTTTTAAGATAGCATAAACTTCAAAAGGATTTGCACCAAATTTAATAGAGCTTATGTGTGATGAATTATAGGATTTAGTACGTGTAGAAAATCTTTCGCCTGCATCATTTGAGAATATGATTTCTCTTGAACCAGTAATCCAAAGTTCATTTTCTTTACCAGGATTGGGATTAAAAAGTATATTATTTAATCTTGAGCCTACATAATTATTATCGCCAATAAATGATTGAATACTACTACCAATATTAGACCATCCATTATTTTCTGTGTATTCCCAAACTGAATTACCACCTAATAATACACGATTTTTATTTTTGGGATCAACAGTCATAGTTAAAGAATACCAACCTTGTCCATCTGATACTGGAGTAAAAACACCAGGTACAGTTTGTGGAGCAATTCTTGCAAAAGTATTTCCACCATCAGTAGATAAGGTAACACCAGAAAAACGCAATTGAGTAATTGTTGTAACAACTGCAATATAAACAAAGTTTGGATCTTCAGGAGATACTGCCACTTCAAAACGAACAGGTCTATTTGATGTTGTAAATAAATCAGAAAATTTATTGATAATAGAATTAAAATCACCTGTAAAATTTTCTTGAACAAACACATTACCAGGATTACCTATTGAAGATACATAAACTTTACTATCTGTAACATCAATATCAATAATAGATTGGGTGCTTCTATCAACACCTGATGTATCTCTTAATGTAGCTCTAGTAAGGTTTTGAAAACTTGCATCAGTTATATATAATCCTGCATAAGTTGCTACATAAAAATTTCCATTTTTATCTTTTGCTACTTTTTGAACCGATAAAAATGGGTTGTCAATGGGATTGTAGAAACATGATTCGGTAGGATTATTACAATTATTCCAAGTACCATTATTATTAGAAAAAGTATTACCTCCATCAGTAGAAATATAAACACCTTTTCCAGGCATTCCTGAAAAACCAAAGTATCCTGCTGAAAAATTTCCAATATGGTTGTTGTTGAAGTTAGAATTAGAACCCCAACGAATTTTTGCATTTCTTACTAAATCTCCAGTAGAAACATAAATATTATTTCCATCTATAAAAATATGAGAAACAATTAAGTTATCCTCAAAACCGGTTAGTCTTTTCCATGAGAAGCCTTGGTCAGTAGATTTCCATAAACCACCACCAACAGATCCAGCGTATATATGATTATTGGCGTCAATGGCTATAGCAGTTGTTCTACCTCCAAAATTATTAGGTCCTATTTCTTCCCAAGTTTGAACATTCTGAGCAGTTGAATGTTTGGTGTTTATTAGGAAAGCAAAAAGTAGTAAAATAATACTTTTAAACGACTTTTCTGAGATTTTTATCATATCTTTCAATTAATTAATTGCTTTTTATCACAATTTGCAAAATTAGATATTAGATATGAAATTCCAAAAAAAATTTCAATTTTGCTTTTATGAAAATCTAAATTTTTGAATTTTAAATGAATATACATTTGAATTTTTAAAAAAAAGAGGCTAGTAATTGATACTAACCTCTATATAATCACTTATGCCGCAACAGTTATTTGTTGAATACGGAAATAAATCCGCCCCAACCTAATCGTCTCATAGCTCATTTTTAAAAGTTCTTTTGCTTCTTTTAATTTGTAGTTTTTAGTCCTAGTAAAATACTCAATACATTTTACCAAATCTGTTTTGTTTACATTTTTATAAATCCACAGTTTTAAATTTTCACTTCCATTTTCATTTTCATAAATTGATTCTACATACTTGACGAGGGTTGACGTTTTAATGTTTAATTCTGCAGTTATTTCACTGATGCTTTTGTTTTGTTGGATAAGTTCTTCAATTTTTTTAAAATTTTGATATTGATTCAATTTTTTTATGTCATAATAGTCTTTTTTACATTTTGCTAAAATTAAAAGCATATTATTCCAATTAACTTTTCCTTCCCAATTAGTAAAAATTGGATGAATGGATAATTCTTCAATACTTTTAAAGTCGTTAATGATAAGTTGCTCCAATTGGAAATTTGAGCATAACTCATATTCAGGGCATCCTTTTTCGTTGGCTTGTATCTTTCTCTCTTGC
>CAZBPK010000115.1:0-15191 GCA_964493765.1 uncultured Bacteroidia bacterium
GGAGATTTGAGTTCATAATAAACATGAAGACCTGATTTAGAGGATTTTAAAACGGAAGATTTTTTGAGTTTTATTAAATGGTGAGAAAGGGTGGGTTGATCTATTTTGGGCTCGTCTAATTTTTCTAAAATTTCATTAACTGATAATTGTTTGTTTTTTTCTAATAAACAAACAATTTTAATTCTTATAGGATGCCCAATAGTTTTTAGGGTAGAAGCAATAAGAGCTATTTTGGTCTGAGTTAGTTCATTAGTGTTTTTCATATATGCGTATTTTTACATACAAAAATACGTAAAAATACTCAATAATCAAAATTTATTTTTAATTTCTAATAAATTTTTTAAAATTAAATCGTTAATTTTTTGAGAAGATTCAAATGACCAACCTCCAATATGTGGCGTAAAAATACAATTATTATATGCAAATAGTTTCTCAAGTATATTTTTATATTCAATAGGTAAATTATTAAAATCTTCATATTCAAGTACATCTAAACCACAACCTAATATTTTTTGGGAATCAATTAATTCGGGTAAAATTGAAGTTTTTACAATATGCCCACGAGATAGGTTTAAAAGCCAAATAGGTTTTCGTAAATTACTTACAAAATTTTCATCAAAATAATAATGTGTTTCTTGTGTTAAAGGGACATGAAAACTGATAATGTCCGATTCTTCTTGGATAGTTTTTAAATCAACTTCTTGAACCCAATCATTACCAAAACCTGATTTATATTTGTCATAGGCTAAAATTTTGCAATCAAAACCCTTTAATTTTTTAGAAAAGGCTGAGCCAGTATTTCCAAAACCAATGATACCCACGGTTTTGGCTTCAATTTCATGTCCACGATTGGGCTCTCTAAGCCATTCAAATCTTTTTACTTCGTAATTGGCTTTTTGAATGTTATTCATTAAAGAAAGTAGCAAGCCCACAGCATGCTCAGCAACTGCATTAGCATTTCCTTCGTTAGTTGTAATTAATTGGATATTTTTCTCTTGAAGTAGAGAAACTTTTATATGATCAATACCTGCGCCAGCTCGGATAATATAACGAAGATTTTTCCAATAACTTAAAAACTCTTCATCAATAAAAGTTTTACTTTTAAGAATTAGAACTTGAAAATCATGGGGTTTTAACAAATCCAGACGAGTTGATTTAGGAATATAATTATAATCAAATTGATTGTTGGTTAATTGATTGAGTAGATAATCTTCAAAGAAATCAATAAGAACGATTTTCACTTTTGGTTTAGAAAAGAAAAGTTTTATTTCTAATTTTTGAGATAGTTTGTTTGATATTATTGATAATGATATTATTAGTAAAATTCAAAACACCATCTTTAAGGATTTGCCTAAAGGATTTTTCAATTTTGTATTGTTCTAAACAATATTCACAACTTTCAATTCTTTTAATCACATTAGATTGTTCTTCTTCTGGGAGTTCCCCATCTAACAATTCTTCTAATTGTTTAATAATCACATCGCATTCTTCTTGAGAATAAGGGGAATCCTCTCTAAAAACTCCAAGTTTTGAATACATTTTTGAATCTTTTTCTTCCATTGTAATTTTTTTCAATCTATAATGTTAGTAATTAATTAATTTTCAAAATCGTCTTTTAAATAGCCCATAGAAACTGCATAGTCTATAAGTTTTTCTTTTAGTAATTGTCTAGCACGGTGTAAACGTGAACGCACTGTACCTATAGGAATATCAATAATTTGTGCAATTTCTTCATAACTAAACTCTTCAATGTCGCATAAAACAATAACAGTTTTAAAATCCATGGGCAAAGAATTTAGAGCAGTAGAAACTTCATCACCCAAAGTATTACTATAAATTTTTTCTCTCATATCAATTGTATTCAAATGAGAAGATTTACCTGTATTTAAGTATTGCTCTGCTTCTTCATAATCTACTTTTCCAGGCTCTTTGCTATTTTTTCTGTAGTTATTAATAAAACTATTTTTTAAAATCCTAAAAAGCCATGCTTTTGCATTTGAGCCTTTTTCATAAGATCTTAAAAATCTATAGGCTTTTAAATAAGTATCTTGAACAAGGTCATTAGCATCATCTTCATCATTTGTTAATCGGAATGCGAAATGATAAAGGGATTTTATATGAGGCATGAGTTCTTCCTCAAATATTTTATCGTACACAAGTTTTTCTTCCGATGAATAAAGAACATCTTGTTCCTGATTATCGGTCGTTTCAAACATTTCATCTTCTAAAAACTCTGAATTAACAGAATTGGCTGGTATTTCCATCTTAGTAACATTTATAACATATTACAATAAAAAAAAATTCAATCAAGTATTATGATTTTCTTTTTTTTGTCGCATACAAATATAGTGAAAAAGATTGATTAATCCAACAAATTTAGTGCATAATTTCAAAGATTTCTTAAAAGCCATTCAAACGAAAGAATTTCATGAAAGTCAAAAAAAGTTAACTACTATTCCATTGTAAAAACTTTTCTAACAAAGCCCTATAAAATCAAAGTAAAAACGCAAAATATTTTGCGTTTTTTTTATTAAAAATATTTTTTTTTACCAAAACTTTTTATATTTGCAGTTAAAAACAGTATGAAAAAAATATTTTTTCTAACGTTGCTATTTACTATTGTTTTATGGAGGGTAGAGGGTCAAAACAAAAAAGCCTCATGGAAGCCAGAGTTTCCTTTAAATAAAAGTTTTAATGATTATTTTCAAAATGCTTATGGAATTTATGACAGGGTTCCTAAAGGTATTTTAGAAGCGATTGCTTATACTCAAACTCGTATCAGGCAAATCAACCCAAAATTTGAACAACCTTCTTGTGTAAGCATACCTTTACCTACAGGTGTAATGGGTCTATTTGAAGATGGGAAAAATTATTTTCGGTCTAATTTCGATTTGGTACAAAAAATATCAGGGTATAAACCTGAAGATTTACGCAATGACCCCAAAAAACAAATCTTGGCTTATGCAAAAACTTATCAAACACTTTTAGAAAAATTCCATATTACTTCTAATAATATTCAAGACCATATCCCTGTACTTATTGCATTAAGCGAGCTTCCCACTGCTTCTTTATTAGAAGATTTTGCTATGGATTCTTATATCTATGCGGTATTAAGCATTTGGTTGAACGAAGATTTTGCTAAAGAAATGCTCTACGAGCCTCAACCTGTAAATTTACAAGATATTTTCGGGCAAAATTATTTTATTCTTTCTGCTAGTTATGTAAAGGCTTCAGAAGAAAAAGTTCAAGCAGGCGATTTTGTTTATAATCCTTATTTATCGGCTTCCCATAAAACTCAAAGTACCGATTATCCCCCTGCTATCTGGGACCCTACCACTTGTAATTATTCTTCTCGCAATGGAACAGCCATTACGCATTATACCATTCATACCGTTCAAGGCACTTATTCGGGTTGTATATCATGGTTTAAAAATTGCAGTGCTAACGCTTCAGCGCATTACGTAATACGCTCTTCTGATGGGCAGGTAACTCAAATGATAAGTGAAGCCAATAAAGCATGGCATGTAGGTTCTGAAAATCCTTATACCATTGGCACAGAGCATGAAGGTTATGTTTCTGACCCGGCTTGGTACACAACCGCTATGTATAACTCTTCTGCTGATTTAGCAAGGGATATTATCAACTCGGGATATGGTATATCAGGATTAAGAACGTATGATAAAGAACCTTCTTCAGGGCTAGTGTCCACAGGGGCATGTATCAAAATTAAAGGGCACCAACATTATCCCAATCAAACCCATACAGACCCCGGAATTAACTGGAACTGGGCATATTTTTATACCCTCGTAAACAACAATCCTACGGTAACTACTTTGACGAATACTTCAGGAACTGTTACAGACCCCGGTGGCAACCCTGGTAATTATGGCAATGATGTAAGACAGTGCATAAAAATCGTTCCCCCTAACGCTAGTAAAATATCGTTAACCTTTACTACTTTTGATTTAGAAGCGAATTATGATTTCTTATGGGTTTTTGATGGCGATAACCCTAATGCACCTTTGATTGGAAAATACTCAGGTTCTACTTTACCACCTACTTTAACTGCTAATTCAGGAAAAATGTTCCTAGATTTCAGAACCGATTGTGCTACTGTCAAAGAAGGTTTTGCCGCAAATTATTCCGCAACAGTCGTAGACAATACTCCTCCTACTACTGCTGTTAATCCTATTTCTGGTTATAAAACCACAGATTTTGCGGCTACTTTCTCCGATAATGATAACGTTGCCGCCACTACTTTAATGTATCTTCCTATCTATTATACAGTTTCCCAATGGACAGCTAACACCAATAACGGTTTCTTTTTTGATGAATTTAATGTGTTAAATGGCTGGACTTCCTATACTGGTTCTTGGGCTATTGCTAATAATGCTTTAAATCAATCCAATGCCACCTTGGATAATACCAATTTATATGCCGCTTGTACGCAAAATAATAATTCTTCTTGGTATTTATATCATTTCACTATGAATATCGGTGGAACAGGTACCAATAGAAGAGCAGGTTTACATTTCTTTTGTGATAATGCTAACTTAGCCAATCGTGGAAATTCCTATTTCGTGTTTTTTAGACCCGACCAAAGCAAAATTCAAATCTATGAAACCATTAATGATGTCTTTAATTTAAGAAGCGATATTTCCCATACAGTTCCTGCAAATACCAATCATGATGTAAAAATTTTATATTCTCCTATAAATGGTACTATCAAAGTTTATTTAAACAATAATTTTGTGGGGCAATGGATAGATACTAGTCCTTTGACTTCAGGGAATTATATTTCTTTTAGAACAGGTTTATCGAATACTATTTTTGATAATTTAAGGGTTTATAAATCTCGTGCTAACAATACAGTAACCGTTACGGTTGGAAGTGCAACGAATAAAGATATTCTTAATTCTAATGTTAGCCCAACTTCTAATGCTTGTAGAATCTTTTCTATTGTAAAAGATGATGCAGAATTTTGGTCTAATGTTGCTGAAGGAAGTGTCGCAATTGATTTTACAGTTCCTACAACCATTTCTACCGTAAATGACGGAACAGGTGCTGATATTGCTACAACAACCAACGGAACTCAACTTTCTGCTAATTGGACAGCCAGTTCAGACCCTAACTCGGGTTTATTAAGATATGAATATGCTATCGGTACTTCCGCTGGCGCAACCAATATAGTAAATTGGACCAATAATGGCACTGCTACTTCCGTTACACGCACAGGGTTGTCTTTAACTAACGGTACAACGTATTATTTCTCTGTAAGAGCTGTAAACAATGCAGGCTTAATTTCAGGAGTAAAATCTTCTAATGGGCAAACCTATCAAGCATCTACTTGCGGTTCTGATGCTTTTGAATCCAATAATACTATGGGAACTGCTTATTCCACTGCAACGGGCGTGAACCGTTCAGGTTTGATTTGTCCACAAGGCGATATAGACTGGTTTAAGTTTTCTAATTCTTCTACCTATCCCCATATCCGTGTCAGCTTAACCAATTTGCCATTAGATTATGATATTGAACTTTATAATAGTGCAGGTACAAAAGTAGGCTCTTCCTACAATTCAGGTACTAACAGCGAAGTCATCATTTATAATAATGCTCCCGTAGGTACTTACTACGTAAAAATTTATGGTTACAACAATGCTTTTCATGCTTCCAGTACTTATACTTTCCTTGCACAACGATGGTCTAGTCCATGGACTTCTAAAATGGATAACGATATGCTCGGTGAGACTTCTGTAGAGCCCGTCGCTTTGCTTGTTTATCCTAATCCCGTAAAAAGCACATTATTCATAGAATATTCATCAGAAATATCAGGAAACGCTATCATAAAAGTCTTTAATTTGCAAGGGCAATTAGTCAAAAATCAAGAATGGGTTGCTAATGAAGGCAGCAATTCTTACGAATTAGATGTCAACGAGTTAACGCCCGGAGTATATTTTATTGAAATACAAACAGAAAACCATGAGCCACAAAGAAGTAAATTTGTGAAGTCAGAATAATACTCATAACGCTTCGTTCAAAAATTTACTGCCTGAGTTTTCAGGCAGTTTTTTTATTCAAATGTTTTCATTTGTTATGAAGAAAAATTCCTAATGATGGAATTCGGAAAGTAACACTATATCTTTAGAAATAAAAACCACTACAGGTAGTTAATCTATGAAAACATCTTTTATATTATTCTTATAGGCGTAATCCAAAGCTTCCTTTTTATTAGAAAAAACTTTGATAATACTATAAGGGTATTCTTTCTCTTTACCATTCACTAAAAATCGGTCTTTTTTGGTTTGGAAGCCAACAGGTTCTAAATATATTTTTACTAAACATATTTGATAATCATCATAGGTATAATCTTCTAAATTCTTATTGATATTAGGTTTTGGTAATAAAATGATTTGTTCAACAAATGCTTGGCTATATGGTAGTTCTTCATTTGCTAACTGATATAAAGTATCACTTTTATAAATCAAAAGCTCAACAACTCTTATTAAACTCAATTCATCTTTTTGGTAATTCGCTAACGCAAAAGCATTTTGACCTATCCAAAGTATATTTTTTAATCCTAAGGATAATTTATATTTTTCATTGAGTTCAAACTCAAAAATATTCCCTTTCTTTTGATAGGTTACAAAAATTCCGTTAATTTCATATAATTTTTGGTTATTTAAAACTATTTTATTGATAACATTTAAAGATTTCCCTTCATTTAATTTTGAACTAAACTGAACTTTTGCAGGTTGTTTCCCTATTTTTTGAATATCTTCAACATATAAATCACAAGGAATTATAGGTATTTGTTCACCGTAAGTAACCGCAAAAGTATCTGAATGATTTTCAAATATTAAAGAAATATAAGGTTTGTGTTGATGAACCCAAGTTTCAGTAATTCTTAATTCTACACCACATAAATTAAAAGATTGCCCCTCATAAGCTGTAATAGATTGAGCAAAAACTGATGAAGTGTAAATAAACATCAAAAACAAAAAACAACGAATTTTGAACATACATGGCAAAATTAAACCTTTTAAAGAAATTTTATGTTATTCATCAAAATTTATTCCCAATTTTGAAAAGTGATGAAAGAAATTATTAAGCTTGAAAATATTGTGAGGTCTTATGTAATGGGAGATGAAACGATTTATGCATTACGTGAAATTTCATTAAAAATATTTCAAAATGAATATGTAGCGTTTATGGGTCCTTCGGGTTCAGGGAAAACCACTTTAATGAATATTTTAGGCTGTTTAGATACTCCTTCCTCTGGAATTTATATTTTGAATGGAAATTTAGTAAGCGAAATGGATGATTCTGAACTTGCAAGAGTGAGAAATAAAGAAATTGGATTTATTTTTCAATCTTTTAATTTGCTACCCAAATTGACAGCCTTAGAAAATGTAGCTTTGCCATTGGTTTATGCTGGAGTTCCTTTAAATGAAAGATTAGAAAGAGCTAAAATAGCTTTAACCAATGTGGGTCTAGAACATAGATTAGATCATAAACCCAATGAAGTTTCGGGTGGTCAAAGACAAAGAATTGCTATTGCAAGAGCATTAATTAATAACCCTTCTATACTTTTAGCAGATGAACCTACAGGAAATTTAGATTCAAAAACTTCTTATGAAATCATGGCTTTGTTTGAAGAACTGAATCAAAAAGGAAATACAATTATTTTGGTTACTCATGAAGAAGATATTGCTAATTATGCAAAAAGAATTGTACGTTTAAGAGATGGAAAAATAGAAGCAGATGAACAGAAGTCAATTTCCAAAACGACAGCATAGTCGTTTTTTATCGTTATCAATAATAGTCTTTTATTTTAAACCCTAACATCATTTCAATTTGCTCGTCACTAAAATTGGATAACCTTAAACTCTTAATCGCATTTATAATTTTAGTTCTCTCATCTTCTGCTCTTTTCTTTTCTTCCTCTGTTCTTTTCTTTTCCTCCTCCAATAATCTTTCCTTCTCCTCTGCTCTTTTCTTTTCCTCCTCCAATAATCTTTCTTTCTCCTCAGCTTTCTTCTTTTCCTCTTCTAACTCTTTCCTTGGTTCCTCTAGTTTTTTAATGTATTTTTTCTCTTTATACTCAAACATTGCATTCACACTACGCCATGCCTCTTGTTCCATTTCTATCAGTTTCCTTTCCGTTGGATTTATCCCTGAATAATGCAATATCTCAGCAGTTAGCTTGATTTCTTCATTGTCTATGGGATAGGGATATTGCTTGATGATTCTATTATTATCTATGAAATAAGATTGCTCAAATATGCTTAACAATTTATCTAATTTTGTTTGGTAACGGCTTGTAATTCTCTCTACTTGAACAATATAACTATCATGTGTCAATTTTTCTACAAATTCACTTTTCTTGTCTATTATCCGTTTTTCTATCAAATCTTTGTAATTACGTTCTACCTTGATGCACGCTGAATCAATTTCAGGTATCGTAAAACCTAATATGTAAATCGTTGTAATCGGTAAAATTTGTTTCTCGTTATCAATATAATCCTCTTTTTTGTATTGCTCTGCGAGATAGTTTCTAAACCGCATCAAATCAATGTAATTCCTTGCTTTTTGGATTTCAATTAATACTTTCTTGCTTTCGCCTTTCTCCGTTTTGATGGTCGCAATAAAATCTAAACGAAAGACGGCTAAACCTGCTAATTCATCTACATAAGTAAATTCTTGAGGTTTGACTTCCACTTTTTCAATGTTTTCCTCTAAAAGAGTGCCAATAAAAAACTTCGCAACTCTTTCGTTTTCCATCATTCTTTTAAAAACTACGTCATAAATGGGATTAGCAATAATCATAATGCAAAGATAATGAAAATCTTCATGATTTTATACAATAAGAACTGCAATCCTAAAAGCCAATTCTATTCACCACTCAAAACTCACCAACAAGGATGTTGGGCATACTTTGCTTTCCCCAACAAGGATGTTGGGCATACTTTGCTTTCCCCAACAAGGATGTTAGGCATACTTTGCTTTCCCCAACAAGGATGTTAGGGATACTTTCACTCCCCAACAAGGATGTTAGGGATACTTTCACTCCCCAACAAGGATGTTAGGGATACTTTCACTCCCCAACAAGGATGTTAGGGATACTTTCACTCCCCAACAAGATGTTGGGGATACTTTAAGGGAAAACACAACAAGTATGCAATTTTTATTGCGAGATATGCGTGAGGGATGCGAAGGGCACGAAGTGGCACTGCCTTTGAGCGAAGCGAAAAGGATTGCCGAAGCGATAGCGAAGCCCGAAGCCAGCCCGACCCGAAGCGTAGCAAGGGGCACGCCCAATAACCTTAAAAATTAATCTTCAAACTCTAAGCATTTACCAATACTGGCTGCAGGTCTATTGATTTTTAATAAACTTGAAACCGTAGGAGCAACATCGGTTATATGTGCTTCTTCAAAGGATTTACCTTTGGGAATTCCTGCTCCGTAAAATAATAAAGGAACTTGGCTATCGTATGTATAACAGGCACCGTGAGTGGTTCCAGTTCTGCCGTATTCATCATCAAAATAATTGGGTTTATAAACAATTACCACATTACCACTTCTTTGAGGGTAAAACCCTTTTTGAACATTTGAAAAAGGAAATTCTTTGTATTCATTAAAAATTAAACTATGCTTGTTTATAGCAGAATGGACATTCGGAAAACTTAAACTCCAAATTACAACTTCTTTTTCAACGTCTTCAACTTTCAAATTTTTTTGTAAAATTTTAGTTTCATCTAAATATACATTCTGATTAACATAGGCAGTTAAAAAATCTTCTCCAAATTTTTGAGTAAGGAAATTTCTTAAGTTTTTTTCATAGGTTTGGTAATCAAAATGACCGGCGGGAAAACGATATTGTTGAACAAAATCAGGAATAGGAGCAACACCATGATCAGCAGTTAAAAACAAAATAAAGTTTTCTTTTCCGATATTTTTTTCTAAATAATCTAACAAATCTCCTAAGGTTTTGTCCATACGGATATAAGTATCTTCGGTTTCTAAGGAATTGGGACCAAATACATGTCCAACATAATCGGTAGAAGAATAGCTAATGCAGAGCATATCCGTAACACCTTCAGGATTTTTGCCTAATTTTTCACCATTTATAGTTGCAATTGCTAGCATGGTGGTTAATTCGTTGCCGTAAGGAGTATAAACTATGGTTTCATATTTACCTTTTTTATGAGGATTGAGTTTATGAGGAAAAGTATTAGAAGTTTCATCTGGTAGTTTTCCTTCAAAAGCATTTTCATCTTTTGAACTTTGATGATATTTTTCTTTTGGTAAAACCAAATTCCAAGTTAAATTCATTAAGGAATCAGGAATTTTTTGGTTGTTAAACTGAACTAACCATTCGGGTAAATCTTTACGATAATGAGAAGAAGTAATAAAAACACCTTCTTTTCTATCCAACCAATAGGCAGCATCTGCAGAATGCCCAGCGGGCATAATGGCACTTCTATCTTTTAAGGCTATTCCAATTACTTTTGAACGAAAATTCGTAGAAAATTTTAAGTGGTCACAAATATTTGGAACTAATAAATTTTTAGGAGACATTTTACCTGCAAAGGTATTAGAACCTATGGTCTGGACATCATTATCTTCAGCACAATAGACATTCTTTTTTTGATTTACATCATACCAATCATTAGCAACAATTCCGTGCATCTTAGGAGTTGTACCAGAATAAATAGAAGCATGCCCGGGTCCTGTATAGGTGGGTACATAATTGTAATAGGTATTTTCAAAGCTAAATCCTTGATTGACCAATTTTTTAAATCCTTTTTCAGAATAATTATGCCAATAACGATATAAATTATCATAACGCATTTGGTCAATAACAATACCCACAACCAATTTGGGTTTTCCCATTTGTGTTTGGGAGTAAATCTTTGATAAACTAACAAAACAAAGTGCTGTAATAAAAACAATTATTTTCATTTTTTAATAATTTCTAACTGTAAATTTTTGATACCTTCAATAGCATCTTCTCTCAAATATTGAGTAATCCAAAATTGATATTTTCCTTTTTTATCAAATTTAACAGCTTCATTTAAAGTAAAATCTGCATGATAAGCATTCCAACCTTTAGGGATTAACCATTTACCATTAGGTTCTGTTAGAACAAAATTCGTTAAACTTTCTGTTTCTTTGTTTTCAGGGTCAATCATTCTAAACTTGATATACAAATTAGTATATTTAAATTCTTCCGTAAAATCTGCTTTAAGTTGAATTTGATAAGGAATTTGATTATCCAGATTTTCAAATTCAAACTTTAGGGAATCTTTGTAATTCCATTGATTATCTGTAAAAGAATGTTGAAAAGTACTCTTATCCTTACAAGCGGTGAAAAGGATAGTGAAAAGAAGAAGAAAAATTCTCATTATTGATGCAAAGATAAAAGAGAAAGTAGAAAATACAAAAAATAAATATAAGGGCGTGCCCCTTGCTACGCTGCGGGTCGGGGTGCTTCGGGCTTCGCTAACGCTCCGGCAATCCTTTTTCCACTTTTTTCAAAAGCGTCAAAAGGCAGTGCCACTTTGTGCCCTTTGCATCCCTCACGCTTCACAAGTAATCTTGTGAATAATTATGTTTTTTGTTTTTTCTTTTTAGCAGCAGGGAATAAAATATTATTTAATATTAAACGATAACCCGGAGATTGTGGGTGTAATTTCAAATCTGTGGGTTCTTCACCTACTAAATGTTGATAATCCTCTGGGTCATGTCCACCATAAAAGGTCCACATTCCTCTACCCAAGTTACCATGAATATACCTTGCCTCTCCTGAGGATTTTAGTTCACCCATAATCAAAACTTCTGATTTTATTACCGATTTTTTGAATGAAGTAGTTTGACCCATAAAACCTTTTATGGTGGTTGTGTGGTTTTGGCAAAGCATGGTTGGAACAGGATCCCATTTTGCAGAAAACTCAAACAAAGTAAAATAATCCATATCTTGAGGAACTCTTCTTTGATTGGTCATATCAATATCAGAATATTCATAGACATAAGGATTCATTTCTAAGAAGAAATTTTGAAAAGCTAAAGATTTTTTGAAATCCAATTTTTGTTGGCAACCTGGTTCTGGAGGGTCGTTATCAAACATTACATCACAAATATCAGTATTTTCAGCTGCTAATGCTATATCATAACTATCTGTAGCAGAACACATAGCAAACATAAATCCTCCACCTTCTACAAATTCTCTAATTTTTTTTGCAACGGCTAATTTTAACTTCGACACTTTATTAAATCCATTTCTTCTAGCACAAGCTTCATTTTGTGTAACTTCTTGTTTATACCATGGAGCATTGGCATAACTTGCATAAAATTTTCCATATTGTCCTGTAAAATCTTCATGATGTAAATGAAGCCAATCATAATTTTTTAGGCTATCTGCTAATACTTCATCATCATAAACCACATCATAAGGAATTTCAGCATAAGTCAAAACTAAAGTAACTGCATCGTCCCAAGGTTGTTTTGTTTTAGGAGAATAAACTGCTATTTTGGGAGTTTTTTCTAATTTAACGGCATCCATATTGGAAGTTTCTGAAGAAATTTGTTGTAAAATTTGGCTATATTCTCCCTCACTGATTTTCTTATAAGAAACACCACGAATGTTTAATTCTTTTTCAAATTCAGGAAAATGTTTAAATGCAAAACTTCCACCTCTATAATTTAATAACCAATCTACATCAACTCCATGCGCAAGCACCCAATATGCAATCCCATAAGCTTTTAAATGCTCTTGTTGTGCATTATCCATGGGTACTAATATCATTGCAGCCCAACTTCTTATAATGAACAAATTCAAAAAGAAAAATATTTTTATTCTCTTCATACTACAAAAATAAGAAATTTTGTTGCACCCAAATGGATTTTGATTTTTTTAAATCTTGAATTTATATGCAACTTAAAGAAGTTACATATAAATTATTTATAAATATTGAACAGAAGATTCTTGTTTATCTTACCATATAAAATGATAAATCCTTCTTACAATTTAAAAACAAAGCATAACCTATCATCTGTTTGAGGATGCTCTCCTTGCCATTCTTTAAGCTTATGTTCTAGCCAATCCAATTGATTGGGAGAATTTTCAGGTTTTAAATATTCTATAAAAAATTCTCTGAGTTTTTTATAGCCAAACTTTTTGTTATTATCTCCACCAAATTGGTCAGGAATACCATCGGTAAAAAGCACAATAAAATCATTAGGTTGACACAATAAAGCTTGATAAGTAAATGAATTATGGTTTAAATTCCAGCCTTCAATGGATTGTTTCTTTCCTTGAATTTCTATGACTTCTTGATTTCTTATAATCCACAAGTCCATGTTAGCGCCTACGAATTGTAATAATCGGGTGTTCAAATTGTAAGAAAATAATCCGAGTTCTAAACCATCTTTTGCGTGATAATCAAATGTTTGATGTAAATTTTCAGCAAATTGAGAATCAAACTGGTTGAATAAACTATCAATAGACCTAGGATTTTGGGAAGGGGCAGAATTACTTTTTAGAAAGTCTACAACCAATTGGTTAAGTAGAGAAATACTTAATGTGGCAAGCATAGCTCCTGGAACGCCGTGTCCCGTACAATCGCCTAATCCAAATAAAATATGCTGGCGATAGTCCTTGAACCAATAAAAATCTCCTGAAACAACATCTTTAGGTTCATAAATATAGTGAAAGTCTAATGGACAATTTTGAATATTTACTTTCGGTAGAATGGCTTTTTGAATTCTTTTAGCATAACGAATGCTTTGTAAGATATCTTCATTTTTTTCTTCTATGATTCTCAATTTTACCATGATGCTTTTCTTCTACGATTTTTTTACAAATGCCGATATATTTGATGGGGATACCTTGTTTATCTAGAACGGGTGTGATGGTAGATTTTACCCAGTAGAAATCTCCGTTTTTCTTTTTGTTGCAGATGATACCTCTCCAAACTTTTCCTGCGGCGATAGTTGCCCACATATCAACGAAGATGGCATCGTCTTGTTTACCTGATTTTAGGATTCTGTGATTTTTGCCGATAAGTTCTTCAACGGTATATCCCGAAATAGAAGCAAAGGTTTGATTAGCGAAAATGATATTCCCTCGGATGTCGGTTTCTGAGACTAGGGCGGCATTATGCAGAGCGCCGAGTTGTCCTTGCAGTTCTAATTGATTACGGAGTAATTCTTCTTCTGTGGCAGTAAGTTCTTCATTTTTTTGTTGAATTTCTAGTTGTTGTTGGACTTGTTCTGTAATTTCGAATCTGACAAAAATAAATTTAATAGGTTTACCTTGTTTGTCTAGAACGGGGGTTATTGTAGCTTTTACCCAAAATAATTCTCCATTTTTCTTGACATCACAAGTAATTCCCTGCCAAACATTACCTGCAAGAAGTGTGGATTTAATTTTATTTAAAAATTCCATAGAATGATGCTCTTTAGACTTAAGTTCTATGAAATTTTTACCTATCAATTCATCAACTTTAAATCCTGAAACTTGTGAAAATTTATCATTAGCAAAAATTATATTACCTTCAACATCGGTTTCAGAGACTAGGGCGGCATTATGCAGAGCGCCGAGTTGTCCTTGCAGTTCTAATTGATTACGGAGTAATTCTTCTTGTGTGGCTTCAAGTTCTTCTAGGTTTTGTCTGAGTTCTTCTTCTGTGGCAGTAAGTTCTTCATTTTTTTGTTGAATTTCTAGTTCTCTTTGTTTTTGGGCAGTAATATCTTGTCCAACAAAAAGGTAGCCTGATACTACATTTTGATTTTTTATAGGGGAGACTTCTATATTCCAGATGAACTCTTTTCCTTCTTTATTTACGAAAGTTAGTTCTTGGGTGCCTGCTTCTATCCATTTTCTAAACGATTGCATTTTTAGGAGTTCTTGTGCGTGTAAGAAAATTAATGGAGTAGATTGATGAATAACTTCTTGTAGACTATATCCTAGTATTTTTTCTCCGAAGGGGTTCATGTAATTAATCACGCCGTCATTATCGGTAGAAATAATGATGATAGGTGCGGTTTCTAATAAAGCTTTTTGGAAAGCATGCTCTTTACTTAATTGTTCTATTGCCAGCCCTAAATCCTTGTGGATTTTTATAATATTTTCTAATTCTGATGTCTGCTGTGAAACTATTTTTTCCATAATTATGTTATAATAACTGAAG
>CAZBPK010000116.1:0-26132 GCA_964493765.1 uncultured Bacteroidia bacterium
TTTTTATCATCGTTTTAATGTTGGCGTTTATTCTGCATAATTTTATACAATGGAGGATTAAAAAACAAGCTGACAAACAAAAATTAAAGGAAGAACTTTTAAACCAACAATTAAAAGCCATTAAATCTCAGATGAATCCGCATTTTATTTATAATATTTTAAACTCCATTCAAGGCATGCTTTATGAAAATGAAAAATTAAGAGCCTCTGAAATGTTGGGTTATTTTAGTGATTTTATTAGAAATGTACTAGAAACTTCTGAAAAAAATACCATTTCAGTAAAAGATGAAATGGTAATTTTAGAAAATTATTTAAACCTTGAAAAAATGCGTTTTGAAAATAAAGAATTTAGTTTTAAAATTGAATGTTCTCATTCAGTACAGGCTCAGGAATTCAAAATTCCTTCCATGATTGTTCAACCTTTTGTAGAAAATGCTATTAAGCATGGGCTTATTCATAAGAATGGAGAAAAATTTTTGTACATATATTTTGATTTTTTGGAATCTGAACTTCAAATTCTGGTAGAAGATAACGGAATAGGACGAGAACAAGCTCAATGGATTCAAAAAAGAAAATCTTATAAATCTACTCAATTTTCTACTCGTGCTATACAAAATCGTATTGATTTATTAAACAAACTCAACTTATTTGATATTCAATTAGACATAAAAGATAAAATCAATTCAGAAAATCAACCGAATGGTACGGCTGTTTTGATAAAAATAAAACATAAAAATTATGAGTTATAAAGTTATTATTGTTGATGATGAAAAATTTGCACGTTCTGCATTGAAAGGAATATTAGAAAATTATTTTCCTAATCATTTTCAAATCATGGAGGAGTGTTCCAATGTTCCTGATGCTGTAAAAATGATTCATTTTCATAAACCCAACTTGGTTTTTTTAGATATAGAAATGCCACAATATAGTGGTTTTGAACTCCTTTCATTTTTTGATTCAGAAAATATATTTTTTAAAATTGTTTTTGTAACGGCTTATGATGAATATGCTCTTAAAGCTTTTGAAATATCTGCTATTGATTACTTATTAAAACCCATACGACCTGAACAAATCGAAAGGGTACTTAAAAAATTAGAAAATCAACAAACTAATGATGATTATAAAAATCTTATTGAAAATTTAAAAAATTTAGAAAATCCTAAAATTACTCTTCAAGATAATAATTGTTTTTATTTTATTAAACTTTCCGATATTATATTTTTTGAAGCAGAGGGTAGTTACACCAAAGTGTATGTTGAGAATCATCCAACGATTATAGTTACCAAAAAAATTGGAGATTTTGAATATTTAGAAAAGGATTTTTCTTTTTTTAGAGTTCATAGAAGTTTTATTGTCAATCTTCATAAAATTACTAAAATATTAAAAAAAGACCACGACCTTGAAATGACCAATGGAAAATTAATTCCTATTTCTATAGAAAAAAGAAAAACTTTATTAGAGAGGTTAGGATAATTCAGTATTTCTATATATTTGCAATATGGAGAACCAAGTTTTACCTGAATTTAAGGTCTCACCTGAATTAAAAGAACAAATCATTCAAAATAGTATTTTAAAACATTTTAAAGCAGGGGAGGTCATTTTAAATGAGAATGCGTCTATTGGCTCTATTCCTATTATTGGAAGTGGCTCTATTCGTGTGATAAGAACCGATGAAGACGGTAAGGAAATTTTATTGTATTATTTGAAAGCAGGTGAAAGCTGTATTATGTCTTTTTTAGGAGGTATTCATAATGACACTTCAAAAGTAAGAGCTGAAGTAGAAGAAGATGCTGATATTTATTTTTTGCCCATTAATAAAGTAGTTTTGTTTATCAAAGAATATCCGCAGTTTTTAGAGTATATTTTTAAACTTTACCATAAACGTTTTGAAGAACTTTTAGAAGTTGTGAATGCTATTGCGTTTAAAAAAGTAGATGAAAGACTCTTATTGCTTTTAAAGAAAAAAGCGGATTTACAGGGTTCTAATGTTATTCATGTTTCTCATGAACAGTTAGCGAATGAATTAGCCACTGCAAGGGTAGTGGTTTCTAGGCTATTAAAACAATTAGAGGACGATGGCTGGGTAGAATTAGGAAGAAATAAAATTACCATTAAAAAGAACATTCGTTTTTAAAAAAGGGTAAAACAAAGGCAACTTTAGTTGCTAAATATGCGTGAGGGATGCGAAGGGCACGAAGTGGCACTGCCTTTGCCTGTGAAGTATGAGCAGGCAAAGGATTGCCGAAGCGAACAGCGTAGCCCGAAGCAGCCCGACCCGCAGCGTAGCAAGGGACACGCCCAAATCATTCTTCTTAGAACAATTTATTTTTTTACTCAATATTTTTTTCAGAATCTTGGAAATAAGACTATCAAAGATGAACATTCAAAACAAATTTTACATAATAAAAAACGAAAAAAATAAAATTGTTAATACTTGATTAATGAAAATTTATTATTTTGCGTGTTATTTTTTGAAGAATGAATTACACCAAAATAGTACTTCTTGCTTGTATTTTATTGCTAAACTATAAACAGCATGCCTATTCGCAAAGTTACTCAATAAATTTTCAACAAAATGTAGGAAATCCAGGGGGTTTAAATACCGAAGCGGATAATGCAACTTCTGGCTGGAACAATCTAGTTACAGGGAACCAAATTTCTAATTTTTGGTCTCCGGGTCTAAGTATTCCTTTTCCATTTTTATTTTATGCTCAGCCTGTAACGGATTTATATATAAGCCAAAATGGTTTGATTTCTTTTGAATTGGCTCCGAGTGCATTAAGCGGAAATGATAATACCGTTTTACCGTCTACGGAAATTGGTTCTATGACAATAGCCGCATTTTGGGATGAGTTTACCTATGACCCTCCTACCCCAAGCACTTCTGTGATTAGATATAAAGTTTTTGGCACTGCACCCAATCGACAATTATGGATTAAATGGGCAGGTTTTGAAATAGGTACAAACCCTACAGTTGCTACTTGGGCTTGCGTTTTAGAAGAAACTACCAATAAAATTTATATCGTGGATATGAACAACTTTACAGGGGGAAATTTATCTGCAACCATTGGAGTTCAGTTTGATAATACCAATGCAGTTTGCTTTAATAATTCCAATATCATTGGAGTCAATGATGTAGGTACTACAAGTAATGCGGATAATGATGTTTACACAATTAATCCCCTCTTTGACTACGATGTAAAGTTAGAGTCTATTGATAACCCTATACCTCCCTTTACTAGTGGTGTTCATCCTGTGAAAGTTACTATCAGAAATCTTGGTCTCAATACTTTAACCAATTGTAATATTCATTGGTCTGTAAATGGCGTCCCTCAAACTACTTATAATTGGACAGGGAGTTTAGTTTCTACTGATTTTCAAGATAATATTACAATAGGAAGTTTTAATTTTGCATCTGGTGGTTATTTGTTAAGAGTATGGACATCCCAACCCAATGGTCAAATAGACCAGCAGACTTCTAACGATACGTTACAAAAAATGTTATATCCTTCTTTATGTGGTACTTACACTATTGGAGGTGCTTCGGCGGACTTTCCCGATTTTGTTACCGCTGCCGAAGCTTTAAATTTAGGGGGTATTTCTTGTCCTGTAACTTTTAATGTAAATCCAGGTTTTAGCCCTTATGTAGGTCAAGTTAATTTACTACAGATACAAGGAAGCTCTTCTACCAATACAATTACGTTTAATGGTTCAACGAACAAAGATACTTTACAGTTTTCAGCATCTTTAGCAACCAATACTGCAACTTTAAATATTGATAGTTGTAGATTTATTACTTTTAATAATTTGAGTATCTTAGCATCTGGTTCTGCTTATGGAATTGGAGCAAAAATTACCAATTTTTCTTCTAATATTACTTTTAATGGTTGTAGAGTGATAACCAATCAAACTGCAACTTTAGAAGACTTTGCAGGAATTGCTGTGATTGGAAATTCATTTTCTGCCACAGGAAATTATGGACAAAATATTAATATCAATAATTGTACAATAAATGGTGGATATTATGGAATTATTTACAATGGTCAAACTTCTCCCTTATTAGATATTGGGAACATTACCAACAACCAAATTTTAAATTCACACATGGAGGGTATATCCATCAATAATGGAAAATCCTTAAACATTCTTAACAATAAAATTAATTTAAGAAGCAATGCTGCTAACACTTCTTTAGGAATTGATTTGAATTCTGTTGATTTGTACAATATTGAAAAAAATGAAGTACAACGAGCAAGAGAGATTGGTATAAGAATAAATAATGGAAATTTCCAAAACGGTTCACCCTCAATTCGAGCAAGAATAGTAAATAATATGGTGGGTGGCGGTTTTGCTAGTACAAATGCAAGAGGAATTCAGTTAATTGGTTCAAATACAAGATTTGTAGATATTTGGCATAATAGTGTGAGTATTGTCAACTTGAATGGTAGAGGATTAGAAATTACAGGAGGTTCAGGAATAGATGTAAGAAATAACTCTTTGGCGGTTTTTGGCTCTACTTCAGGTTATGCACTTTACATTAATAATTCATCCATGGTAACCCAAGTGAATTACAACAACTATTTTACTCAAAATTCTTCTAATTTTATTTTCATTGGTTCTAATTTTAGTACTGCAAATTATGTAGGTGGTGGGGGTTTTAATGCAAATTCAAAAAATGGTGATCCAGGTTATGCCAATAATCAAACCAATTTACACGCAAGACGCTCTCAATTGAATGATTCTGCTATTTTATTGGCTTCTGTTCCTGATGATATAGATGGAGATACTAGACCAATGGCACCAGGGGTTGTACCGGACATCGGTGCTGATGAATTTAATCCTCCATTAGCAGATTTAGGAGTGTCTGATATTACCCTTCCATTAGATTTTGCTTGTGGAAGAACCAATGATACCATCATAGTAACCGTAAAAAATTATGGACTAGCTTCTCAAAGTAATGTCCCTGGCAGAGTTGTAGTATTTGGTGCTGGAAATCAAACTATTAACTTTACAATTCCTGGTCCAATATTACCTAATGCTACAGCAACTCACACCATTACTAATTTTAACACCAATCTAACGGGAACTTATTATGTTCGTGCATTTACAATGTTCCCTCAAGATAGTATCTACGAAAATGATACTTTATTAAAGTTTGTAACCATCCTAAAAACCCCCACAATTACGGGGCAAAATGCATTAGTTTGTGATTCTGGCTCAGTGGTTTTAAGTGTGAATGCAGAATCAGGTGCTGTTTATACTTGGTATAATGCTCCTAACGGAACAGTACTTGGAACGGGTTCTACATTTACTACTCCCGTTATTTACTCAACAACCTCTTATTTTGTAAAAGGTGTAAACCGCGTTACCAGTCATGTAGGACCTGCGGATTCAACTTTAGGAACTGGTCAATTTACAGGTACATTTACTACAGGAACGACTTTCAACGTTTATAGAACGGTTACTTTAGATACCGTAGTGTTGTATAGCCAAAATGCTGGTACAGCAGTAATTAATTTGAAAAATTCTTCTAATGCAATATTGAATACTATAAACTTTAATGTACCAGGACCCGGAAGACATGCTGTACCATTAGGCTTTTTAATCAGTCCCGGTACAAATTATCGTTTAGATTTAGTAGGTTCAACTGCAAGTTTACGATTTTACCAAAATAACTCGGGGGCATTATATCCCTACTCTATCAATAATGTTTTTGAAATCACAGGAAATACTGTCAATCAGGTAGCAAGGTATTTTTATTTTTATGATTGGATAATTACAATCAATTCTTGTGAATCTAATTTTGTGCCTATTACAGCTATTGTGGGTCAATCTCCCAATGTAAATTTAGGACCAGACCAAGTAGTTTGTGATACAGCATTCGTGAATGCACAAGTACCCGGAATCAACAATCCTAGCCAATATGTATGGAATACTGGTTTTGTAGGTCCGTTTTATAAAATTACGGCATCGGGTCAGTACTTTATAGAGGTTACAGGTAATAATGGTTGTAAAAAAAGAGATACCATCAATGTAACCATTTTGAATAGTGCTTCTGTTAATTTAGGAAATGATACAACCTTAGCATGTGGGGATTCTTTAGTGTTAAGTTTAGGAGCAGGTGCTTCTTATGAATGGTCAACAGGTGATACTACCTCTTCTATCACAATAAAACAACCCGGAACTTATTCCGTTCGTGTTTATCAGGGCTTCTGTGAAAGTAGAGATACTATTCAAGTGAATTTCTTTTCTACCATGACTTTGGGAAATGATACAACTGTTAACTGTGGAAACCCAATATTACTTTCCCCCAACCTAAGTGGTGATAGTTATTTATGGTCAACGGGAGCAACGAGTCCGAGTTTAAATGTAAATACTTCAGGTACTTATTGGGTTGAAGTAACCAAGGGAAGCTGTGTGCTAAGAGATACCATAGAGGTTACAGTATTAGAGGGGAATTTAGGCTGGCCTAGTGATACTGCTGCATGTTTTAGTGTAAACTTAAACGCATTTTTAAATAATGCTTCTTCTTATGAATGGTCAACAGGTGATGTTACTCCAGCGATTACTGCCACAACATCAGCAACTTATTGGGTTCATGTTACTTTAAATAATGGTTGTGTTTTTAGAGACACTATTAATGTTGTGATTGATACTCAAGTGCCTAATGTTAATATTGTATTAGGGGATACGGTATTACAATCTCAAAATTTTGTGGTTCAACCCGATGTAATCAATGCTGGATATACTTATTTGTGGGATTTTGGTGCAAATGCTCAGCCTGCAACCGCAACAGGACCCGGTCCTCATACGGTAACTTATGATTCTTCGGGTAATAATAGTATTCAATTGGTGGTAATAGGTGGTTGTGGTTCCGATACAGCAGTTAAAAATGTTTATGTTGCACCTGTTAGTAATACTCCTTCTTGGAAATCCTTAATTAGCATTTATCCAAATCCTTTCCATGAACAAATGGTGGTAAGTTTACCTCAAAATATGATTTTTGACTTAAAAGTTATGGATTTACTGGGTAATGAAATCGTTAGTTATAAAAAAGTTACTGATAAAATTGTTTTGAATACGGATTTATGGTCATCAGGAGTATATATGCTTCAAATTCAGAACGATAAAAGTTATGTTGTACAAAAATTGATTAAGCAATAAATTAGGAAGTTATCATTCTGATGGAAGCGTGAGGGATGTGAAGGGCACGTAGTGGCACTGCCTTTGGCTGCGAGGAAATAAGCAGCCAAAGTATTGCCGAAGCGAACAGCGAAGCTCGAAACAAGCCCGACCCGCAGCGTAGCAAGGGGCACGCCCTCAAAATGATTCTATAGAAAATTCTTCTAATATTTTTTTAGCGTTTTAAAAAAACGCTATTTTTGCATTTATGCAAAGCATATTAATAATTGATGATGAACGAAGTATCCGCAATATTTTAAAAGAAATTTTGCAATATGAATCTTATCAAGTTGAAGATGCAAAAGATGGTTTAGAAGGCTTAGAAAAAATTAAAAATAAACATTATGACTTGGTGATTTGTGATATTAAAATGCCTGGTCTTGATGGTTTAGAGGTTTTAGAACAAGCTAAGGAATATCGTGAAGATATACAGTTTATCATGATTTCGGGTCATGGAACAACCGAAACGGCTGTAGAAGCTACGAAAAAAGGAGCTTTTGATTATATAGAAAAGCCACCCGATATGAATCGTTTGTTGGTTTCAGTAAGAAATGCTTTAGAAAAAAAGTCGTTGGTAATAGAAACCAAAACCTTAAAAAAGAAAATTTCTAAAACAACTTCTATCATTGGAGAGTCAGAATCTTTGCAAAATATTTTAGAAACTGCTCAGAAAGTAGCATCAACGGAAGCAAGGGTATTGATTTTAGGTCCGAATGGTTCGGGAAAAGAGCTTTTTGCAAAATATATACATGAAAATTCTAATAGGAATAAATCTCCATTAATTGAAGTAAACTGTGCTGCAATTCCTTCTGAGTTGATTGAATCTGAATTATTTGGACATGAAAAAGGTGCTTTTACATCGGCAATAAAACAAAGAATTGGTAAATTTGAGCAAGCCAATGGCGGTACTCTTTTTTTAGATGAAATCGGGGATATGTCCCTTTCTGCTCAAGCAAAAGTATTAAGGGCATTGCAAGAAAATAAAATTACACGTGTTGGAGGAGACAAAGAAATCTCTATAAATGTTCGTGTAATAGCAGCTACGAATAAAGACTTACAAAAAGAAATTCTTTTAGGAAATTTTAGAGAAGATTTATACCATCGACTGGGTGTCGTAATTTTAAATATTCCCCCTTTAAAAGAAAGAAAAGCAGACATTCCTTTGTTAGCGGAATATTTTATTGAACAAATTTGTGGTGAATATAATTATCCCTTAAAAACCATTGAAGATAAAGCTTTAGAATTGTTAAAAACTCCAGATTGGACGGGTAACATTCGGGAATTTAGAAATGCGATGGAAAGATTAGTTATTTTTTGTGATAAAACTATAACCGCAAAAGATGTAGAAAAGTATGTATTGGTGAATAGTTTTAGTTCAAAAATTCATGAGGTATATGAAAAATTTACAACTTTAAATGAGTTTTTGAATTATTCAGAAAAAGAATTTATTACCAGAAAATTATCAAAAAATCAATGGAATCCCCAAATTACAGCCGAAGAGATTATGATTTCATTAGAGGAGCTAAATCAAAAAATTCAAAAATTTCAGATTCAAAAGCCTTCATAAGAATGAATTTTTATTTTATTAACAAATTAATCACAAATTAATGTGGATAGAAAGTTTTTTAAATAATTAAAAAAAATATCAAATTTGCAAGAGTAATCACAAAATCAGAAAAACATGTCAAGAAAACTGGTAGTTGGAAATTGGAAAATGAATTTAACTTTAGACCAATCTAAAGATTTAATACAAGAAGTAGCAAATAAAGTATCTTTTCATGCTTATGTTGTTATTGCTGCTCCTGTTGCATACTTACACCCTCTAAAGGAGTTTATTGTTGGAAAAAGAAATATTCATTTGGCTGCACAAAATGTTCATCATGAGGAATTTGGTGCCTTTACTGGTGAGTTATCTGCCCCAATGTTAGCCTCTTTAGGTGTTGAATATTGTATTGTAGGGCATTCAGAAAGAAGAATTCATTTTAAAGAAAAAAATGAATTCTTAGCTCAAAAGGTTACACAGCTTTTAAATCATAATATTACACCCATTTATTGCGTAGGAGAAACTTTAGACCAAAGAGAAAGAGGAAAAACTTTTGATGTAATCAAAAAACAATTAAAAGAAGGTCTTTTCCATTTAAATAATGAACAAATTGAACAAGTAATCATTGCATACGAACCCGTTTGGGCAATTGGTACTGGCAAAAATGCTACTCCAGAACAAGCTGAGGAAGTTCATGCTTTTATTAGAAAATATATTACTAATAAGTATGATGAAGAGGTTGCAGATGAAATTCCCTTGTTATATGGAGGTTCAATAACTGCTCAAAATGCTCAATCTTTATTTGAAAAGCCCAGTATTGATGGAGGATTAGTAGGTGGAGCAAGCTTAAAATCCGAAGATTTTATTCAAATTATCAAAGCAAATTTTCCTTAATAGTTGAATGCTTTGGCTGGGTCTTTTATGGTCTTATTTGTTAGGTTCTCTACCTTTTGCAATATGGATAAGTAAATATTTTTATCATACCGATATTAGAACTTTGGGGAGTGGAAATGCTGGTAGTACTAATATGTACCGTAATTTTGGTTTTAAAGCTGGTTTTTTTACTCAAATATTAGACATTCTAAAATCCTTTATTGCAACATCACTTCCCACTTATTTAGATATTCAACTTGGATTGCCTAACACAGTTGTATTGTTGATTTTTGGTATTGTTTCAGTAATTGGTCATGTATATCCTATTTTCGCGAATTTTCAAGGAGGTAAAGGCGTCAATTCTATATTAGGAATGATGTTGGCTATTGCTCCTATTTATACGTTTTTATGCCTTTTGGTTTTTATAGTGGTTTTATGGGTTTGGGAATACGTTTCTTTAGGTTCAATATTAGCAACTTTAAGTTTTGTTGTATTTCAAATTATTGCATTTTGGTTAAACTATGTATTTGATTATATTTTGTTTTTAACAGGAACTTTTTTATTTTTGTTCATTGTTTTTACTCATCGCGAAAATATTCAAAGAATAAGAAACGGTAATGAATCTAAAGCAAGCTTTATACAAAAATTAAAAAAGAAATGAATAGTTTCAACGCCTACAAAAGCAATAACCCCAGTGTACTCCTTGAACTCAAAAGACAAGAGTCCCAAGCTATTTTGGATATTGTCCGTTGCACTCAACCTAATATGCCAACGCTTAATTTAATTCTAATTGTTATTAATACGATTAGAGCTCAATTGGGTGTAAAAAAGTTATCTTTCTTATTATATGATGAGTTAAATGAAAAAATTAAAATTGAAAAAAACTTTGGTTTTAAATGGAACCCAGAATTTTCATTTGATTTTTTAAAAGATATTTCAGATATCACAGATGCACAAAAAGTTTCATTGGAAGCTTTTCATTCACAAAAAGTTGAATATATAATTCCTATTACACGGAATTCGGTTCCTTGTGCTTGGTTTTTGATTGCAGATTTTGCAGAATCAGAAGAAGAAAAACAGAATGATTTAATATTTATAGAAACTGTTGGTACGATTTTGGTGATTGCTTTAGATAACGCTAAACTATTTGAAAACCAAATGAAACAACAAAAAATTAATCAAGAGCTAGAATTAGCCGAAAAAATTCAAAGCCATTTATTACCCAGAAATTTATCAGTTCATCAACAATTGGAAATTGCAACTTTTATTAAAGCACATTATAAAGTTGGAGGTGATTTTTTTGATATCCTTAAAATGAGTGATGATGAAGTATTTTTTTGTATTGCAGATGTTTCTGGCAAAGGTATTTCTTCTGCTTTATTGGTTTCTAGCTTACAGGCTCATATTCATGCGCATGTTGCAAGAAGCACCACCAAACCTTCTATTAAATCCATTGTGGGGCATTTAAATAAAAGTTTATTTGAACTTACTAATGGTGAAAAATTTGTTACCGTATTTTTAGGAATAATTAATTTTAAGAAAAAATCAATAAGCTACGTAAATGCAGGTCATAACCCTCCAATTTTTTTATTAAAAAAGAAAATTGTTCATCTTGAAAATGGTTGTATTCCATTAGGAATTATGCCTATTACTAAAATTGAAGTAGGAAATTTACCCTTCTATGAAGGTGATATATTGTTGTGCTATACCGATGGATTTAATGAACAAGAAAACCCTAAAGGAGAATTTTTAGGTACACAACGCATCGTAGATTACCTTAAAAATACGACCATTCACAATGCACAACAAGTTATTGATGATGCCGTATCTATTTATAATCAATTTAGACAAGGTTTTGAACCTGCTGATGATACTACTTTATTAGTTATCAAATTCTTATGATAAAGATTAATCATATAATCAATTTGCATGATGCTCGTTTTGCAGCTGCAGAAAACGTAGATTTTATTTCTTTTGCACTTGCTAAAGGAAATCTAAAAAAAATTGCTTTAACTACCTATCAAGACATTATACAGTGGATTTCTGGAACTTATCTAGTTGTAGATTTTGAAAATGATATTCATTCTTTATTAGATTTTTTAGATAAACAAATTCCTTATGATTTTTTGCAAGTTCATGAAGAGATTTTAAACTCAATCCCTAAAGAATATCATGAAAGATTAATTCTTTTCACTCAAGATAAAAATTCTGCTTTAGAATATCTAAATCAAGGTTTAGTAGTGGAATCAATCTGGGATATTGAACATGAAAAACACTTTCAAATCATTAATTCTCAAACTTCCAAGCAGCAATATAAAAATTATAGTTTGGATAGTTCATTTTTTTTAGAATCCTATGAACTTGATTATGAGCTATTTAATGAATGGAATCAAAATTTTTTAAAATAATTCTTGCAAAATTAATAAATTAGTCGTAAATTTGTACCCAAATTGATAAAAGACCAATTGTCTTTTGTTTTAATTTTTTTATTTGTTTTCATAGTTTTACATTATTGAAGAGGAGACATTAGTGCTCCTCTTTTTATTTTTAAAGTTTTCTTTTATAAAAATAAAATAGGCTTTTTTCAAACTTAGTGAAGGAAATATTGCTAAATATGACTGTTCTGTAACTACAATAATATTGAGAAAAAGGGTTTCAAAATTCATAAAAAAACCTTTGGCTGCAAAGAACAACCAAAGGCAACTAAAGATGGCTAAAACATGTATAAATTTATGAGTTCTTACCTAATCTTTTAGACAAAAAGCAATTTAAAAACTATAAAATAAAGCCATTCCAAAACCTCCTATTCTGATAGGAATTGGATTAACAGCTGTAGCTGATAGAAAACCTTTTGCATTCATAGGATTATAGTAAAATTGAAAACCATTATTACCCATTCTGCGAGATTTCCAATTGATTTCAGCTATAACTGTTGGAGCAGCATAAACTTGAGAGATTCTATCTCTTCTACCAGAGAAATCTACATAAGGTTGTAATAAATAATTGAGAGCTAAACCTCCACCTAAACCCAATCCTACGACTTGATTATTAAAAGGCGTTGCATTATTTCCAACTCTAAATAAACCATAAATAGGCAATCTTAATAAAGTACCAAAACCTAAATTAGAAAACAAAAAGTCAAAATGGAAAGCAGAAGCTCCACTCAACGAAATGACGTCATTACTATGCATTAAAACATAGTTCCCTTTTAAAGCAATACCATACTGTGCTAAAGCGCCATCAGAAAAAACAGGAGTAACATTGTCATCTAAAAAAACGGGAATAAAATCATAGCATATTCCAGTAGAAAAGCTAAATTTATTGCTACCTGATGGGTTATTCTCTCTTAAATCACCTTGAGCATTTACAACGCTTGTATTCAAATAAAAGCAAAAAGCTAACCACAAAAAAATATTTTTCATATTGTTTACCATTGAATTTTTTCTAATTGATTTTTTAATTCATAATGAGTCATATCTAATTGAACGGGCATAACAGAAACATAACCTTGTTTCAAGTAATATTCGTCATAATCTAAAGATTCATTATTTTCATTTAGATCTAAGTATCCGCAAAGCCAATAATAAGACCTTCCATGTGGATCTACTCTTTTTTCAAATTCCTCAATAAATTTACCTTTAGATTGTCTAGTAACTTTTATGCCTTTAATTTCGCTTAAAGGTAATTTAGGAATATTTACGTTTAACAATGATAAAGGGGGTAGAGGGTTTTGTAAAACATAGTTCACTATTTTATGAATTATAGGGATACAATTGGTAAAATCTGCATCAGGAGCGAAATCCATTAAAGAAAAAGCAATAGATTGATAACCTTGAATTGCCGCTTCCATAGCAGCAGCTAAAGTACCTGAATACAAAACAGAAACACTAGAATTAGAACCATGATTAATGCCAGAAACTACTAGGTCAGGTTTAAAGCCTACAACGCCTGTTGCCATTTTTACACAATCTACGGGAGTACCTGTACAAGCATAAGCCTCTCTTAAAGGGTCATAAGCTACTTTGGTAATTTTTAAAGGTTTATCTAAAGTAATAGCATGAGAGGCTCCACTTCTACCAAAAGCAGGTGCCATAATGGATACATTACCAAAGCCACTAACGGCATCCACTAAAGCACGTAAACCTTTGGCTTGTATTCCATCATCATTTGTGGCTAAAATTTCTTTAATTTTCATTTTATCAAAATGCAAAAATAATTTTTTTTGATAAATCGTTATAAATGTTTTTCCACATCACAAAATTCATTCCTAATTTACTAACAAAAAGAAAAATATTGTTGCATATAGCGAATTTCTTTATTTTTGCGAAAAAATAATAATATGAGTAAAATAGCTTGGTTTGGGATTTTTACTTTGATGTTTCTTTGGGGTTGTGGAGGAAAAACTTCTACTCAACTTGAAGAACAAACTAATTATGATCAAAATACAGAAACATTATCTCCCAAAGATAAAGCAAAAATTGAAAAAATGATTTATAGCATTCCTTCTCCTGTTCAAGCGGCTTTATTATTAGAAAAAACGGGTGCTAGATTTGATAATAAATATATGAATTCAGTTTCAAAAGTATCCTCTTATCAAACTACTGCTCAAATTGCTTTAAATATAGGGGTTTATGGTGCTGATTTGGCTTATACAAATGTTTATAAAAAACATGTTGAAGCCTTAAAATACTTTTCAACCGTTCAAAAATTAGGCGATAAAATTGGTATCGGTTATATTTTTACTCCCGCATTAATTCAACGTTTTGAAAGCAACCAAAATAATCAAGATTCTTTAATTTCTATCACAACGGATTCTTTCACTGAAGTTCATTCTCATTTGAAAAAAAATCAACAAGAAGAATTAATCGCATTAATGTTAGTGGGCGGTTGGATTGAGGCTTTATATATTTCCTGTCAAATATGGGAAAATAATCCAACAAAAGCCATTGGCACTTTAATTGCAGAACAAAAATTTTCCTTAAATGATATTATGGAAGTGATTAAAAGTTCTCCTAAAGTTCCAGAATTAGATAAAATTTACAAAGATTTAAAGGAACTTCTTGCTATTTATAATAAAATTCAGGCTTCTTATGCTTATGAAAAAACAGAACTCAAAAAAGAAAAAAATTTAGCAATTATTGAAAACCAAACCAAGTTAAAATTCAATGATGCTGACATAAAAAAAATATCCAAAATCACTGAAAAAATTCGCAATTCAATTATCTAAATTTTACTCTAATGAAAAAACTTTTCTTTTTATTCATATATTCTTGCATTTTATTAACCAAAGGTTCTTTGTTTGCTCAATGTGATGAAAGAGCTACTTCCTGCCTTCCAAAATTAAAACCCTTTAATTCTAATGGTCAATATTATAGGGTTCAATTAGTGGAAAATGAAGTAGGAAAAATTCGATTGGTTTTTAATTCCAATTTAGTTTATAGAATTGCCTCTTGTAATAAATCTAACGACGGTAAGTCCTTAATTATCAAAATTTTTGATATTAATGGAAAACAAGTTTTTAGTAATGAAAGTGATACTGGAAACTTTTGGGATATTCAATTTGGAGCTACTGCCCAATATACCATTCAAGCTAACTACCCTTCTGGAAGTGGTTGTGCTGCTCTTTTAGTGGGCTATTTGCCTAAAGATAAATACTCTGAAGGTAAATAATCATGCCCAATACTAAAAATTCATAGAATAAAGATATAAAAATAGGATAAGCTATAAAGGGTAGGCGTTTAAATAAAATTTTAAGAAAATCCCACCCACAAACTAATTAATCACTAATTTTGGTGTTTTTATTCATTCATGAATAACAACACCGAAATTTGGGCATTGTCCAATGGAATACATGTAATTTCACAAAATCAAAAAAATTCATTAATTGTTCAAACGGGAATAGTTGCCAACATTGGTACTAGAGATGAACATATTTCTCAAAATGGGATTGCTCATTTATTTGAGCACATGGCTTTTAAGGGTACAAAAAAAAGAAAACCTTGGCATATACTTAACTCCATTGATTCCGTAGGAGGGGAAATTAATGCTTTTACTACACGTGAAAAAACTTGTTTCCATACCATCACAACCAAACAACATCTAAAAAGATCTTTAGACCTACTTACAGATATAGTTTTTCATTCCAATTTCCCTGAAAAAGAATTTGTTAAAGAAAAACAAGTGATATATGAAGAAATGGACATGTATTCGGATTTGCCAGAAGAATCCATTTATGATGACTTTGAAAAATTAATTTTCCCTAACCAATCTTTAGGTTTACCGATACTAGGCACAAAAGAATCCTTAGAAAATATAACTATTCACGATTTATCAGAATTTCGTAACCAGCTTTACACTAGTCCTAACATCGTTTTGAGTATAGTTGGAAATTTTAGGAAAGATCATTTAGAACAATATTGTAAAAAATATTTAGAAGAAATTCCAATCTCAAAAAATAAAAACTTAAGACAAATACCCAGAATTGCAGAACCATTTCATCAAGTAATACAAAAACCTATCAATCAGGGGCATTATATTTTAGGAGGCGAGGCTTGTAGTTATTTTTCAGAAGATTTTTATCCATTCTCTTTATTTGTACATTATTTAGGAGGCGAAACAATGAATAATTTACTCAACCTAAATATTAGAGAAAAACATGGGTTATGTTATCATATCAATTCCTTTTTTGTACCTTATCAAGATACAGGAATTTGGGGTATTTATGCAGGATTTGATTTTAATAATTTCAAAAAATTAGAAAGACTCATTCATAAAGAATTAAAAAATTTGATAACAAACGGTATCACTCCATCAAAGCTAGAAAAAATCAAAAAGCAATTTGTGGGGCATTTAATATTGTCTAATGAAAGTCGATTTAATAGAATGCAAAGCCAAGCTAAAAATTGGTTAGACTATGGGCGTTTAATAGAAATGAAAGAAATCATTGAAAATATAGAAAAAATTACTATTCACCAATTCCAAAAAATTGCTGACCAATATTTACAACTAGAAAAATTAAGCTCAATTTTATATCAACCCCAAAATCAAGGGTAATGTGAATTACATGTTAAAAAAAATATTTATTATAAAAGATTTGAGAAAAAAAGTTCTTTAATTTTGCGTTAAAGCTTTATTATGCAGTTAAAAGAAGTATTAGCACAATTAGACAATCTTCAAAACACCAAAGAACAAATTGATTATTTAAACGATATGGCATATATCCATCGTTTTTCTAATACTTCATTAATGGAGGAACTTTCCAAAAAAGCCTTAGAATTATCTATTTCTATCAACGATTTAAGTAGAATTGCACGTTCATGGAGAAATGTTGGTATTGTAAACATTGTTTACGGATTTTTTGAAAAATCTATGGAATGTTTGCAAACCGCTTTGAAAATTTATGAAGAAATACAAGATGAAGCGGGTCAAGCTGCAGTTTCTGGAAATATTGGAAGGGTTTATTTTTCTATTGGTCAACATGAAAATGCAATTCATTGGTATTTAAAATGCGTTGATAGATGTATCCCTATAAATTTAGAAAGAGATTTAGGAATAGCTTATGATAATTTAGCAGAAGTGTTTATGGTTTTAACGGATTATGAACAAGCTTTTGATTATGTAAAAAAAGCCATTCCTATTTTTGAAAAACTCAATGAATTTTCATTATTAGCTGTTGCTTATGAAACTTTAGGAGAAATTTTTTATAAACAAAATAAATTTGAAGAAGCCATGCAGTGGGAACTTAAAGCGATTGATATTGCCGAAAAAGTTGAAGACCATTCTAATGTTGCTAGAGGTTATCTTCAAATTGGAAAAATTTACAGAAAAAAAAGAAATTATACGGAATCTTTAAAAGCATTTCTTAAAAGTTTGCATTATGCTGAACCCATCAATAATAAAGATACTATCGGAACTGCCTCATTGCAACTTGCTATATTATCATTTGAAGCCGATAGTTTAGACGAAGCACAACAACATGCACAAAAATGTTTAAAAGTTGCCTTAGAAACAGGTATGAAACACTTAGAATCTAATGCCTATAGAATTCTTAGTAATATAGCTGAAAATAAAAAAGACTTTAAATCTGCTTTAGACCTTTATAAACAATTTGAAAAAGTAAAGTCCGAAACTATTCAACTTTCTTCTGAGCAAACTATTAAAAACATTAAAATTGCTGCTAGTGTAGAAAAGTCTGAAAAAGAAAAAGAAATTTTTCGTTTAAAAAATACAGAACTCGCTGAAGCTAATTACAAAATTCAAAGACAAAAAGAACGTTTAGAATTAGCTCTTAAAGAAATTGAAACCGCAAATAAACAATTAGAAGAAAAAAATCAAGATATTTTAGAAAGTATCACCTATGCTCAACGTATTCAAGAAGCCATTTTAAGTACTGAAAATGATGTAAAAAAACTTCTTCCTAATTCATTTATTTTCTTTAAACCTAAAGATATAGTCTCTGGTGATTTCTTTTGGATTGTTGAAAAAGACGGAAAAATTTTGGCAGCGGCATGTGATTGCACTGGTCATGGTGTGCCCGCAGCTATTATTTCTGTTATTGGTTATAACTTATTGAACGATATTGTTTTAAATAAAAACATTTTAGACCCCGGAAAAATCTTAACTCAACTTCATAAAGGTATTCAAGCTATACTTAAACAAAACCAAACCTCCGAAAATGAAACTCGTGATGGAATGGATTGTGCGTTAATTTGTATAGACCCCATTCAAAAAAACTTAAAATTTGCAGGTGCATTTAATAGTCTTTTTATTGCTAGTAGAGGAATTTTAGAAGAAATTGCAGGTGATAAATTTGCTATAGGCGGTGCTCAAGATGAAATGTTTAGGATTTTTACTTCCCATTCCATAGATTTTTATGGAGGTGAATGTGTTTATCTATCTACTGACGGAATTCCTAATCAAATAGGTGGAACTGATGGTAAAAGATTTCGTTCTAAACAGTTCAAAGAATTATTAGATACCGTTTCTACCTTAGATTTAGATAAACAAAAACAAATTATTCAAAATCGTTTTGAAGAATGGATGCAAGGATATGAGCAAATTGATGATGTTTTAGTTTGGGGGATTAGATTATGAAAAAAAATATAATTATTACTGGAATAACAAAAGGAATTGGAAAAGCCATAGCCCAAAAATTTTATGAAAATGGTTTTCATTTAATAGGTTGTTCCTCCAATATTCTTAATATTCAAAATTTCTTAAAAGAATTTCCTGAAGCAGATATTCATCAAGTAAACCTAGCCCATAAATCAGAAGTAATTGAATGGGGAAATTATATTCAAAGTCATTATTCCCATTGGGAAATTCTTGTCAATAATGCTGGAAAATTTATTCCTGGTCAGATTCATAATGAAGAAGAAGGTGTATTTGAACATTTATTAAATGTTAATTTGCATTCAGCATACCATTTAACTCGTGTTTTGCTTCCTAAGTTCATGGAAAAAAAAAATGGAAGTATTTTTAATATTTGTAGTACAGCAAGCATAAAACCTTATATCAATGGAGGTTCTTACTGTATTTCTAAATTCGCTTTACTAGGATTTACAAAACTTTTAAGAGAGGAACTAAAACCCTATAATATAAGAGTTACAGGAGTTTTACCCGGTGCAACTTTAACGGATTCTTGGGCGGGTGTTGATTTACCTAATCACCGTTTTATTCAATCACAAGATTTAGCAGAATTAATCTTTACTATTTACCAATTGCCTCAAACTACTGTAGTAGAAGATTTGTTAATTAGACCTATTCTCGGTGATATTGAATAAAATTTGTAAAAAAAATTATAAAAATTAATTTCTAGAATCTAATCCCCAATTTAAGCGAGTTCTTAAAATTTTGAAATAATGCCTATCCGGTAAAGAAACAAATTTTGCTGAATGCTTGGCTTTTTTAACAGCAATATTTACTGATGTATCAATTTCAATGGTACGATTATCTAAAGCCAAAAAGGCAGTACCAGAGCGAGATTCAACCTCAAAAGAAACTACAACGTTATTGGGAATAATGAATGGTCTAACGGTCAATGAGTGAGGTGCAATTGGAGTAATCACAAACACCCCAGAACTTGGCATAATAATAGGACCACCACAAGCTAATGAATATGCAGTTGAACCCGTAGAAGTAGAAATCATAACGCCGTCACACCAATAAGAATTTAAAAATTCTCCATTAACGTAAGTGTGCAAAGTAATCATTTCCATAGTTTGGCTTTTATGAATAGTAACTTCATTTAGAGCAAAAGGAACCATGTTTTCCATTTTATTAGGTTCAGTTATGGTTTCTAACATGGTTCTTTCTTCAATAATACCCGCATTATGCAAAAGTTGCTCCGTGATTGAAGGCAAATCTTGTAAGTTAGCACTTGCTAAAAATCCTAATCTACCCACATTTACCCCTACAATGGGAAGATGATGATTTCCTATAAAATGCACAGCATCAATGATAGTTCCATCGCCACCAAAACAAAACAAATAATCACAATGAGTAACCTCCTCAATTTTCTGGAAAATATTGGGGTTTTCTATATAAAACTTTTCCTTTAAAAACTGAAAGTAATTTTCATGAATAAAAAGAGGGATATTTTTATGATGTAGATAATCAAAAAATTGTTGAATAGCTTGTAAATCTGTTTTTTGGGTAGGCTTACCAAATATAGCTAATTTCATAGATTTTGGAAATCTAATTCAATTTGATTGCGCAATAAATCTTCAATTTTTTCTTTTTCACGGATTAAATAATCTTTTCCATTAAAAATCAGAACTTCTGGTGGTCTTAAACGTGCATTATAATTAGAAGACATAGTGAAACCATAGGCTCCAGCATTTTTGATAGCCAAAATATCCGTTTCAATAATTTCATCAATTTTTCTATCCCAACCAAAAGTATCTGTTTCACAAATATACCCAACAACAGTATAAAGCCTTGTAGGTCCTTCGGTATTTGTTAAATTAATAATTTCATGATAAGCATCATACATCATTGGACGAATCAAGTGATTTAGACCTGAATTTACACCAGCAAAAACGGTAGCAGGTGTAGTTTTTACTACATTTACTTTAGTTAATAAAATTCCACACTCACTCACTAAATACTTGCCAGGTTCAAACCAGAGTTCCAAATCTTTTCCGTATTGTTTACAAAAGTCGTGAAAAACTTTACTTAATTTTTCTCCTAATAAAGGAACATCTGTAATTAAATCATCTTCTTTATAACGAACTTTAAAACCACTTCCCAAATCAATAAATTGTAAATCAGGAAACTCCATTGCGGTTTCAAATAAGATAGCTGCACCTCTTAAAAACACATCAATATCCACAATATCAGAACCTGTGTGCATGTGTAATCCAATTACTTGAATATTATCATTTTTAATAATTCTTTGTAAATGACGCATTTGTAAAATAGAAATTCCAAATTTGGAATCAATATGACCTGTAGAAATTTTATAATTACCTCCTGCCATTATATGGGGATTTAAGCGAATGCAGCAAGGAACTGTATCTTTATACTCATGTCCAAATTGTTCTAAAATAGAAATATTGTCAATATTAATCATTACTCCTAGCTCAACAGCTTGTTTAATTTCATAAAAATCCACGCAATTGGGAGTATAAATAATTTCCGAGGGTTGAAATCCTGCTTTTAATCCTAAAAGAACTTCTTCAATGGAAACCGTATCTAATCCCGTGCCGTAATGTTTAAAAAGTTTAAGTATAGAAATATTATTTAAAGCTTTACATGCGTACTTAATCTTCAAATTTACGTTTTCAAAACTTTTTCTTAAACTTTGAATTTGACGATGTATAATTTCAGCATCGTAAATATAAAGCGGTGTACCGTATTTTTCTGATAGTTCTAATAAATCCAAACCTTGAATTTGGTATCTTTTATTTACTAATTCCATTAAAAATTATAAAAAGACAAAAATAAAAGGAAATCTTAAACTTTGGAAATATCTTTTCATGAGTTTGTGTTTTGCAAATTCTCCTATAAAAACATTTTTTTGTATTTTTGTTTCATGAAAAATCAAGTTTTAAAGGACGGATTTAAAAAAAGTAAAAATTTTTTTCATTCAGATTATCATTTTCAAAATTATTTCAAAACAATTTTAAATAAAGTTTATGATGATATTAAAAACGATTTTGATTTTACTGGCGAAAAAGCCGCAAATGAAATGAACCGTTTATCTTATCTTGCAGATAAATACCAACCTGAACATATAAAAAGAACTCCACTCGGTGAAACCCTTGATGATATTGAATTTCATCCTGCTTATTGGGCTTTAATGGATATTGCTGTACATTCTAAAATGTTTCAATATAAATGGAATGAACAATATCGTTCAAAATATCAAAAGGATGCTCATAAAATTGGATTTGCATTAGGATTTTTATATTCAATGACAGAATGTGGAATTTTCTGCCCATTGTGTATGACCGATGGAGCGGCTCGATTAATTGATAAATTTGGTACTTCTCAACATAAAAATGAGCTTTTACCACACATCGGTACAAAAAACCCTAAAGAATTTTATACTGGTGCCATGTTTTTAACAGAAAAAACCGGTGGTTCTGATGTAGGAGCTAATTTAGTTTCTGCTACAAAAACTCAAGGAAATTTATATGTTTTAAATGGTGAAAAATGGTTTTGTAGCAATGCTAATGCAGATTTAGCTTTTGTGCTTGCCCGAACCAATCCTGAAATCAAAGGAACTAAAGGTTTATCTTTATTTCTATTAAGACAACATAAGCCTGATGGTAATAAAAATTACAAAGAAGTGGTTCGTTTAAAAGATAAACTAGGGGTTCGTTCAATGGCAAGTGCAGAAATTATTTTTCATGACACAGAAGCAGAATTAATTGGAAATGAAGGGGAAGGCTTTAAGTTAATGACAGAAATGATTAATCTTTCAAGATTATACAATTCCGTTGCTGCTATTGCTGCTCATAGAAGGGCTATCATAGAAGCATGGCAACACTTGGCTTTCCGTAATTTATTTGGCAAAGATGCTTTAAGCCATGTTTTAATTCAAGAAGATTTTTATCAATTAGGAGCAGAATGGCTTGCTGATTTTGCTATTACTTTTAAAGCTGTTGAACTTTTAGATTTGGCAGACCATGGAAATGAGCATGCTCAATCTTTGTGTAGAATTTTAATTCCTATTTGTAAATACATCACTGCGGACAATGCTTATAAAGGTATTCAAAAATCTATGGAATTGATGGGTGGTGTAGCATATATTGAAGACAACACGCTTCCACGATTGATGCGTGACGCTTTAGTTTTACCCATTTGGGAAGGTGCTGGAAATATCATGTTTTTAGATATGTATAGAGCTGCTGCAAAAACCAAAGCTCTTTATGATATTTTAGATTTTACCCACCCAATCATTAAAAACTTGAATCAACCTAAACTCTTGGAAAAATTTGAACTTTTAATTGTTAATTTCAAAAAATGTTTAAGTACCGCTCAACCTAATGAACTTTGGATTAGAAAATTATTCTCGGAATTGATTGGATATGTCAAAATAGCTGTTCTTTCTGAATACTCCAATAATCAATCTTGGGTTTTCGCAATGAACTATTGGATAACTAAAGTTTTAAACGAATATTCTACAGAAAAAACACTGAATATTTCAGAAGTAGAAAAATTAATCAATTGGGATTTTTAGTTTTTTTCAACTTAAAATCTTAAATCATTGTTTTAACATACAAAAATTGATAAAATGAATGCTCTAATTCACGAAACAAGTCCTTACTTGTTACAACATGCACACAACCCTGTTCAATGGTTTCCATGGAAAAAAGAAATTTTAGAAAAAGCCAAACAAGAAAATCAATTGATTTTAGTAAGTATTGGGTATGCTGCATGCCATTGGTGCCATGTTATGGAAAAAGAATGCTTTGAAGACCCTCAAGTGGCTCAATTAATGAACGAACTTTTTGTAAACATCAAAGTAGATAGAGAAGAAAGACCCGATGTTGATCATTTTTATATGGATGCTATTCAATTGATGAACGGTAATGGTGGCTGGCCTTTAAATTGTATTTGTTTACCCGATGGCACTCCCATTTTTGGTGCTACTTATGTCCCTAAAAATCGTTGGTTAGATACTCTTCAAAAAGTTCATGATTATGTTCATAAAAACCATGAAAAAGCGTTAGAAGTAGGAAAAAATGTATTAAAAGGCATTCAAAATTTTGAATCCACTCAAAATTTAAAACGCCAATCAGAAATTTCAGAAAAACATATTCATCAAATTCTTGATAATTTGCTTAAAAAAATAGATTTTGAAGAGGGAGGGTTTAAAACCGCTCCTAAATTCCCTACCCCCATTAATTGGATTTTTTTGACAAGATTAAGCACCAAAATTCAAAATCCCCAACTAGATACTGCTATTTTAACCACTTTAAAAAAAATGGCTTTGGGAGGTATCTATGACCAAGTTGGTGGTGGATTTGCTAGATATTCCGTTGATGAATACTGGAAAGTGCCTCATTTTGAAAAAATGCTTTACGATAATGCACAGTTAATCCAACTTTATACAGAAGCCTACCAAAAATTTAAAAACCCTCTTTTTAAATCCATTGTTTATGAAACAGTAAATTTTTTATTTAAGGAGTTACTTTCCCCTGAAAATGCTTTTTCTTCTTCTTTAGATGCTGATTCTGAAGGAATAGAAGGAAAGTTTTATATATGGACTTATTCCGAATTAAAAGAAATTTTACAAGAGGATTTCCCTCTCTTTGCGGAAATTTTTAATATTCAGCAACTTGGCAACTGGGAACATGGTTATAATATTTTATTTTTATCCAATACCCTTGAAGAAATTGCAAACAAAAAAAATATCCCTTTACAAAATTTGATTGAAAAAGTTCACCAATGGAAAAAAACTTTATATAATCTTAGAAATCAAAGAATAAGACCTATAACCGATGATAAAATTCTTCTTTCATGGAACGCTTTAACTATACAATCATTAGCTTATGCCTCACGTGTTTTTGATGAACCTCAATGGTTAGAAAAATCTCTTTTAACCTTCCAATTCATTGAGAACCAAATGAAAAAAAATGAAGAATTTTATTTCCGTACTCACAAAAACGGCAAATCAAAAATTGACGCTTTTTTAGAAGACTACGTAACAATAGCTCATGCAGCTTTAGAACTTTTCGTTTCCACTGGAGATGCACAATATCTAAAAAAAGTTTTTCAAATCACTCAAACCGTTCAAACCTATTTTTATGATGATAAAAGCCAAGTTTTTCAATTTGCGAACAAAGAATTTAATGAGCTTTTAGTAAATAAAACCGAACTTTATGATTCTGTCATTCCATCTTCTAATTCCATGATGATGAATTTGTTAATGACTCTATATCATATTGAATATGAACCTCAGTATTTTCAAATGATAGAAAACATTTTGTTGCAACTTTTACCATTAATTACACAATACCCGAATTCCCATGCCAATTGGGCTTGGTTATTAAGTCGCTGGGTTTATGGAGAAAATGAATGGGTTATCACTGGGAAAGAAAATGAAAAATTCATTCAAAAAATAGAACAAGAGTTTTACAAACCATTTTTGCTAAAATTTCCTTTAAATCAGAGTTTAAGTTACATGCTATTTAGAGGTAAATATCAGGAAGAAACCAATTTTTACTTATGTGAAAAAGGAAGCTGTCAAAAACCTGAGACCCAATTAGACAACATTTTGCATAAAATTTAGTTTTTATTAAGTTTTTGGGCGTGTCCCTTGCTACGCTGCGGGTCGGGCTGCTTCGGGCTTCGCTATCGCTTCGGCAATCCTTTTTCCACTTTTTTCAAAAGTGTCAAAAGGCAGTGCCACTACGTGCCCTACGCATCCCTCACGCATACTAAATATTACAAATTCTCAATTTCTTGTTTTGATAAACCTGTTTTATTAGCAATAACTTCAATATCAATATTTAGCGTTTTCAAAAACCTCGCAGTTTCTATTAATTTTAAACGTTCTTTTTCAGCTCTTTTCTTTTCCTCCTCCAATAATTTTTCCTTCTCTTCTGCTCTTTTCTTCTCCTCCTCAGCTCTTTTTCTTTCTTTTTCTGCTATCTCCAAAGCTTGTTCTATTTCTAATTCTTTCTGTTTAAAAGACGCTATAATTTCATCTTCTACATCCATAATCCCTTTTACTTCCTCTTCCTCTATTGCTTTCCTTAAACGCCTCAATAATGGAAAATATTTCTCAGGCAAACCATTTTCATCGTATTCTACTTGATGACGTTTCGCTAAATCAAATATATCCATTAACCTTTCTAACTCATCCGTTTTATTTTTTTTCTTTTTTAATGAAGGGATTTGTATGATAATACAATCATGAGTTAAAGATTCTATAAATCTGCTTTTGCCACTTTCTAAAACTTTGTTTGTGCCGTGTTCCAAAATCTGTCTTTTTACTCGTATGATAGGATAATCCTGATACTCCTCCAAGTAATGTCCTAAAATATAAATGGTTACAAGCGGTAACGGTTTACCCGCTTCA
>CAZBPK010000117.1:0-61404 GCA_964493765.1 uncultured Bacteroidia bacterium
AGCTAAAAATAAATATGAACTTAAAATTAAAGCAATAAAAAACTTCATTTTGATTTAATATTTTATGCAAAGTTATTGAGCGATTTAATATAAAAAAACAAAAAAAAATAGGAGTTTACAAAACCCCTTTTTTATTTTACAAATGCTAGGAGAAAATTTGTAAAAACTATATTCCTATAAAATTAATGTTCTTCGTCTCCAATTGTTTTACTAGAAAAATTTTTATCAGCAGATAAATTTTGGGATTGTTTTTCTTCTTCCAATAAGGTTTTGGAAGCCTCAGAAATATCATTATTCTCGTTCTGAACATTTTTCTCTAATAAACCCATTTCCATTTTAATTTGGTTCAAAATATCTTCAGGAGAAGGAATTTTGGTTTCTTTTTCTTGAGATTGATTTTCTAAAGCAATATCTAATTTTGATTCAGAAATTTGAGAAGATGTGTTCAATTTTTCGATAAAATCATTCATATCATCAGAAATTTGAGCAAGTTTTAAAACTTGCTCAAGATTTTCTGAAATTTTGTTCATTTGATTAGTTTCTTTCATTTTATCAAGAATTTTTTTGCGTAGTTTTAATTCTTGCAAATATTCTTGTTTCATTTTTTCTCGTTGTTCTTCCGAACTTAATTTTTTATTTTCATCCATAAAGATATATGAATTACAAAGTTTTATCTTTATTTTGGAGAATATCAGAATCTAAATTGGTTTCAGTTGTAGAGGTAGTGGTAGGACCTTGCATATCTAATTTGAATTGTTTTAATAGTTCTGCGGCTTTAATTTTCTCCATTTCTTCTTCCATTTTCATACCAGAGGTATCAACGGTATCTAAAGCCATTTCTAACTTTGCTTCTGATTTAGCAGTTTTTTCATTAAGCTTAGAAATCATTTCTTCATGAGTTTCTGCAACAGACATGGTTTCAAAAGATTGCATGGTATTAGCAATTTTTTCCATCCATTTAGAACGTTCATGTGCTTTAAGAGCTTCTTTAGCCTCATTAATTTTTTTGTCTTTTTCTTTCATGAAGGCTTTTTTCACTTCAACAGCTTTTTCGTAAGCTTTAGTTGCTGCAGCTAATTGAGCTTCAATAGTGGACAAAGAAGATTTTGTTTGTTCTAATTTTAATGCATATTGACCCGCTAAATCATCCCTATTCTGATTAATAGCAGCTTTTATTTTTACTACTAAGTCATCGTGCTCGGCTTTCTTTTTATCATATTCTTTTTGAAAAAGATTTACTTGTGCTTTAGCAGTAGCAACTGCATCATTCATTTTAGGAACTTGTTCGTTTAATTCACGAATGTTTTGTTCTAAAATTAGTTTAGGATCTTCAATAGCAGTAATTGCACCGCCAAATAGCGATTTTATCGCTCTAACAAAACGTTTCCAAAGACTCATAAATTTCGGTAATTAAATTTTTGTGCAATATATAACATTTTTTAGTGCAAAACAATAGTTTTATTTAAAAATTTATGAATTAATTCCATTTCTTGTTTGGAACCTACATACAAAGCAGTTCTTTCATGAAGTTCTTTAGGTTGCTTTTCTAATATTCGATTTTGTCCATCGGTGGCTAAACCTCCAGCTTGTTCTGCTAAAAACGCAATAGGATTGGCTTCATAAAGTAAACGTAATTTTCCATTAGGCTCTTTTTTGGATGCTGGATAGATAAAAATTCCACCTTTTAATAAAGTTCTATGAAAATCCGCAACTAAAGAGCCAACATATCTTGCTTTGTAAGGTCTTTTCGTTGCTTTATCATCTACCTTTATGTATTCCAAGTATTTTTTTAAGTTCTCATCAAACCCCCAAGAATTGCCCTCATTAATAGAAAATGTATTGGATTTTTCTGGCATTTTAATATCAGGATGGGATAAAAAATATTCCCCTATTGAAGGCTCTAAAGTAAAACCATTCACTCCAGCTCCTGTTGTATAAACCAACATGGTACTAGAACCATAAATAACATATCCCGCAGCAACTTGTTTAAAACCTGGCTGTAAACAATCTTCTAACTTACAATCTTCATTTACTTTTCTATAAATGGAAAAAATGGTCCCAATATTAATATTTACATCAATATTGGAAGAGCCATCTAAAGGATCAAATAAAATAATGTATTTGGCTTCAGAGTTTGAGGGTATTACATCTTCATTCTCTTCTGAACCCATTAATGCAATGGATTGGCTGGAGTTCAAAGACTTAATCATAACCTCATTTGCATACTCATCAAGTTTTTTTACTTCCTCTCCTTGAACATTATAATATCCCGTTGTACCTAAAATATTGGATAACCCTGCTACTCTGACTTCCCTATTAATAATTTTAGTGGCTAAGCTAATTCCTCTTAATAACTGTGATAATTCACCATTAGCATAAGGAAAACCTTTTTCTTTTTCATGGATAAATTCAAACAATGAAATTAAATTTTGTGATGCTAAGTTCATACTTCTTTTATTGTAAATTTTACGCAAATTTACAATTTAAATCAATCCAATCTCGGATTATCAAAATTTGAATAATACTTTCTATCTATAGTATTTTGTTTTGTTATCCAGCAAAAAAAGCTAAATCACAACATATTATATTGTAAAACTGGCTTTATAAAATCCTGAATTCCCCTCTTATTCCATTGATAATAAATTCAACTCCAATACTTAAAACTAAAAAACCAGTAATTTTTGTCATAGCAGTGATTCCACTTTTTCCAAGAATTTTAGCATAAAATTTTGACGATCTCAAAACCAAAAAACAAGAAAAAGCTGTTAGGGCTATAGCCAAAACAAGAGCTATGATTTGTGAAAAATCTTGAGTTTTAGAATACAAACCTATAACCAAAGAAATGGAACCTGGACCTGAAAGCATTGGCATAGCTAATGGTGTAAAAGAAATGTCAGTTTTGTCAGTATCTTCTTGGTTTACCTCTCCTTCTTTTTTTTCAGAATTTTGTTGAAGCATTCTTAAACCATTTAAACAAATCATAATACCACCAGCAATTCTCATTCCATGAACTGTAATACTAAAAAAATTCATTATTGCAGTACCAAAAAATGCAAAAACTAAGAGAATTAAAAAAGCATTAAATGAGGATTTGTAGCTCATTTTAAACTGCCAATCATTTGATTTACCAGCAGAAAGGGTTATAAAAGAAGGAACTACGTTAAACGGATTAACGATAGAGAAAATTGCTGTAAAAGCCATGATAAAATAAGCAATATCCATAATTGATTGCAAAAATAAATTTCAATTATGGAGTAAAAAAATATATTTTAAAAATCAGTAAAATTAAGTAATTAAGATTATTTTTGATATAATGCTAAAATTTGCTCAGTATGAGCGTCAGTTTTTACCTTTTTTATAATATTTTCAATTAAACCCTCTTCATTGATGATGTAAGTATAACGCATAATTCCTTGCGTAATTTTACCGTACATATTCTTCTCGCCCCAAGCACCATAAGCATTAATAATTTTCTTGTCTTCGTCATGTAATAAAGAAAAATTAAGCTGATGTTTATTTGCAAATTTTTTATGAGATTCTAAACTATCGGCACTGACACCTAAAACCACAAAGCCTTTTTCTTGTAATAAGTTAATATTATCCCTTAGGTTACAAGCTTCTTTGGTGCATCCGGGGGTATCATCTTTGGGGTAAAAATACAAAATCACTTTTTTTCCTTTAAAATTACTTAATGAAATTACATTTCCTAATTGATCTTGGGTAGTAAAATCAGGTGCTTTTTGTCCAATTTCTAACATAAATTAATTGATAATTTGAAAAACAAAGTTACAAACAAAAAGTTCAAAGTTTATAGGTTTTAAGATAAAAATTCTTGAATAATAGGTAACTTAGATTGAAAGAAAAAATCTAAATTCTCAAAGAAGTAACCTGTTTGATGATCAATAAACAAAACTTTATTAGCAATTTTACGAACAGATTCAATATTATGTGTAATCATAACTAAGATTTGTTGAGGTTGAAAGATATTAATTATTAAATCGTCAATTAAGCGTGCATTGATAGGATCTAAACCAGAATGGGGTTCATCAAAAAAAAGAATTGTAGGATGATGATATAAAGCACGTGCAATAGAAACTCTTTTTTTCATTCCACCGGATAATTCTTCCACTTTTTTATTTTGGTCTTCTTTATTCAAACCAACTAAAGGTAAGATTTTGGATACATTTTCAATAATTTCAGAATACTTTTTATGATTATAAATATCAATTATTCCGATGTTTTCCCATACATTATAGGTATCAATTAAAGCAGGATTTTGAAAAACAACTCCCATTTGTTGAGATATTCTAGAATTTAAAGGATAAACTTTTTGACCTTTTAGCAAAATATCACCGTTGGTAGGTTCTAATAGCCCAGTCATTAATTTAAAGAGAACACTTTTTCCTTCACCACTTTTACCAATTATACACAATTTATCTCCTAGAAAAATTTCAAAATTGATATTTTTTAAAATAAATTTTTCGTTAAAAGCATGACTAATATTCTGAATTTGAATAGCCATAAAATTATAAATCAAGCATTTGCTTCAAAGACTTAGAACGTTCTCTACTACAAATTACCTCCATTCCATTGGTTAGTATTAGTTTTAAACGATGTCCAAACCAAATTACAAATTCTTTAACGTGTGTCAAATTTACTATTGCAGAACGATTAACTTTCACAAAGGTGTTGGTAGGTAATTTTTTTTCAAACTGTTCTAAAGTTTGATTAACCATAAATCGTTTATCAGTAGTAAAAATATGAGTTAATCTTTCCTCAACCTGCACCAAAATAATATCTTCTAAATCCACTAATTTATAACGGTCAGCAGTAGGTATAGGAATTTTATTGTTGAACTGAAAACCATTTTGTTGAAGTTGGTGATTGAGTTCATCAATAGGTAATTTGTGAGATTCATGTAAAGATAAGTTTTTTTGAATTTTTTCAATAGTTGAATGAAGGCGTTCTTTAGTAACAGGTTTTAAAAGGTAATCAATACTATTAAGCTCAAAAGCTTTTACAGCATGTTCTTGGTATGCAGTAGCGAATACAATTATAGGATGTAAATTTTTAGGTAAATTCTGAACAACTTCTAAACCATTTAAGCCGGGCATTTCAACATCTAGGAAAACAACATCAGGTTCTAATTCTACTATGGAATCTAAGGCTTGAAGTCCATCTTCAGCAATACCAACAACCTCTAATTGCTCATAATTTTCAAGCAATCTGAGCATTTTTTTTCTTGCCGGTTCTTCATCATCTGAGATTAAAACCCTTATTTTAGACATTGTAGATTAAGGTTTATTTTTGCCTTTTAAATGATTAAAAATCAAATAAAAAATAAAAATACTTAACAATAAAAAAAACAAAGAAGTAACCCATTCAAAACTACATTCATAACAATTAAATATTCTTTTAGAAATAAATTCGTATAAATAAGTTAGGATTTGTTTATCCTCTAAAGCAGATTGATTGGGAAAAATTGAACCACCAAATAACAAAATACTCATAGTACAGAAAATTAATAGTGCATTTTAGGCATTAAAATATAAGAAATTCCAATAAGCAAACCACCATTAATATTAGTAGTTTTGGGTCTATTTTCTGGGTAATAATTTACAGTCTGGGTTACGCCTTGAGTGGTTAAATCATAAGTCGCATTCTTATTTTCAGCATCAGTAAAAGCGTAATCTACCCAAACTCGAGCATTCATTTTCATATTATATCTTAATTTAACATCTATGCCTGTTCTTAAAGTTGCGCCTAACAAAAAAGAATTAAATGTTTCATAACGAGAAGGAACATTAGTTTTATAAACAAAAGGGACTTGTTCATATTGATATGCTCTATCATTATTTCGTTCTTTAACCCCCATCAGAAAATTAAACTGTGGTCCGGCTTCAACAGTAAATGCATATTTTAATTCTGGATCAGTTGTATATTTAAAAAGTATTGGAACTTTCAAAAAATATTGACGAAGTTGATGTCTTACGGTATCTTGAAGTCTATTTTTATAGGTATGATCTTGACCTTGTGTAGAATACAGTAAATTAACATGAACCCCTAAATGATCTTCAAAATGATAACCTAGAGAAATTCCTCCAGACATTCCATAAGTTCTTAAATAAGAAAATTGATCTTTAGATGCATCAGAATCTTGCTGATTCAGCATCCAAGAACTCAAAGGCATAGCATAAACGCCTAAATGATATCCTTCTTGTGCATTTAAGTTTTGTAGTGTCAGTAGAAATAACAAAGAGAAAATTAATTTTCGCATTATATAAAAGAAAATAACATGCAAATATAAAAATTTTTTTCAAAAGTGATTTAAAAATGAAAAAAAAACTAATCAATAGATTTTCTAACTTTTTCGGTAAACGCTCTTATTGCTTCATTTAAACTCATTCCGTTTTGAACAGCTTCTAAAACCCATATTGCACCTAATATATGGGTAAGTTGTTCTCCTTCATCATCACCCATTACATCAATATCTAAAGACTCTCCATCAAGTAGTTTTTTTTCTTGAAGTTTTAAAGTATCTAAATTTTGTTCTTGAACTAACTTTTTAACAGCAATAATTTTCATACTAAAATTTTATTTCAAATGTAACACATATTTTTATTTTTAAGTTTTAAAACCTAAAAAGGAAATTTAAAATAGAAAATATTACATTCTAAAAACTCCAAATTGAGAAGTACCTTCAAAAGGAGCATTATAAACAGCAGCTAAGGAAAAAGCTAAATAATTGCGAGTATCACGAGGATCCATAATACCTTCATCCCAAAGTTGACCAGTAGCATAAAAAGCATTGGATTCACTTTCAACTTGATGACTAATCATCATTTTAGTCATTTGAATTTGTTGTTCATCAATGGGTTTATTGGCTTTAGCGGCAGCATCTCTCTGAATGATTTCCATTACGCCTGAAAGTTGCTCAGGGCCCATAACAGCAATTCTTGAATTGGGATAAGTAAATAGAAAACGAGGGTTATAAGCTCTTCCGCACATGGCATAGTTACCTGCACCATAGGAAGAACCCACTATTATAGTTAATGCAGGAACTTTACTATTAGCAACTGCATTAATCATATTTGCACCATGTTTAATGATGCCACCTTGCTCATACTGTTTTCCAACCATAAAACCTGTAATATTTTGTAAAAACAACAAGGGTCTATTTTGTCTATTACAAAGTTGTATAAATTGAGTACCTTTATTCGCAGAATCTGAAAATAAAACCCCATTATTTGCTATGATACCTACAGGATAACCACAAATTTCCGCATATCCAGTCACTAATGTAGAGCCAAAATCTGGTTTAAATTCAGTAAAATAGGAACCATCAACAATTCTTGCAATTAGTTCACGAATATCAAAAGGTTTTTTAATGTCAGCTTGAACAATACCTAAAATTTCATCAGGATCATAGATGGGATTTTGAAAAGAATTTGAAAAAAGAGAAATTTTTCTTTGGTGTTTAAAAGTAGCCATAATTTCTCTACAAATTTTAAGTGCATGAAATTCATTTTCAGCTAAATAATCGGAAACACCAGAAATTTTAGAATGCATTTCTGCGCCTCCAAGACTTTCTTCGTCTACAATTTCCTTGGTTGCCATTTTCACAAGAGGTGGACCTGCTAAAAAAACTTGAGCTTGCTTTTTTACCATCACAGTATAATCGGACATTCCTGGAATATAAGCCCCACCTGCGGTTGAATTCCCAAACACCACTGAAACAGTAGGGATTCCTTTTTCAGAACGTCTAGTAATTTCTCTAAAAGTTATACCACCATAATTAAAAATTTTAGCTTGCTCAGGTAAATTAGCTCCAGCAGACTCAACTAAGTTAATAATGGGCAATTCATTTTCCATTGCAATTTCGTTAATTCTAAAACTTTTTTGCAATGTAGTATAATCTATAGAACCACCTTTAATAGTTCCAACATTTGCAGTAATTAAACACAATACTCCACTTACAATACCTAAACCGCAAACCATGGTTCCTCCTAAAGCAATATTTCCTTTGATACCATAACCCGCTAATGGCATTAATTCCAAAAAAGGGCTATCTTTATCCAAAAGAAGTTCAATTCTTTCTCTTGCTAATAGTTTTCCTGCATCTCTATAACGATCAATATACTTTTGATCACCTTGAAAAAGAGATTTATTGAGTTCATTTTTCAATTGATTGCAAAGTGAAAGCATTGACTCATAATTTTTTTGAAAATCTACACTCTGCTTATTGATTTTACTTTGAATAACTCCCATAAAAAAATTGCTGCAATTTAGTTTATTTTGAAATACAAAACTAAATTGTTTAAAAAGTTTTCACAAAAAAAACCTCGCCAATTTTGGGGCGAGGTTTTACTGTGAAAAACTATAATTTTTATTGAACAACTAATTTCGATGTGGTTGTTTTTCCATCAATTTTTACATTGACAAAATAAACACCTTTAGACCAATTAGAAACATCCAATGTATATTCATTACTTAACTGAGGTTTTAAATTATTTTTCCAAACAGATTGCCCAAGAGAATTAACAATATTAATGTCAATATCTAAAGCATTGGTTTGGGATAAATTAAAAGTCAATGTATTAGAAACAGGATTAGGGTAATAAGAAATCCATCCAATTAATTGATCAAATCTAATAGTTCTAATTTGAGAGTAAGTTTCCAACCCATTAAAGTCAACTTGTTTAATTCTATAATAGGAAATACCTTTAGCAGGATTAAAATCTGCATACTGATAAGATTTAGGAGTGTTAGAATTACCTGCACCATTTACTTTACCAATAGATTCGTAATTAGTAGCATCTAGGCTTCTTTCTATTGAAAAATAACTATTATTTTTTTCATTTGCTGTTGTCCAATTTAAATCCACTACCAAACCATTAACTTTAGCATCAAAGTTCATAAATTGAACAGGAAGAGGTTCAGAAGCATCTACAATAGTCCATGGACTAAATTGACTAATACCTGTAACAGAAACTCTTTTTAAAACAACATTCACAGAACCTACAGGATCTTCCCATAAAGTACCATTCCATCTTTGAGCTTTTAGCATATTTTCATCAATGGTATTTGGAATTTGTACTTCGGAAGTACCATAACCAAAACTAGCATCTGCAGTAAATCCAACGCCAGATGGAGTAATTACAAAAAATCTATCAGCAGTAAATTTACTATTATTTCTTGCAGAATTATTTAACAATTCCGTAACTCCAACAGGATAAGGAAGATTATCTGCTGCAGTTCCATATGTAGAAGCTTGTACAGTTCCTAAATTTCCTGATGTTAAAGTTACAATGAAAGGAACATACTCACTAGAAGTATTGATAAAAGGGAACTCGTGAACATCGGTATTGGTATTAATAGCCCACTCTACTCTACCATTATGATCGGTGGATTCAGATACGATACCTCCACTAGTTCTTGAAATAGCAGTTCCTAGAGGATTAGCTACTTTTAATATCTTACTGTTAAGGATTAATTCTCCTGCTGTTATTTGCAAAGTTCCTGCATTATTAATTTGCATTTCATTGTTGAGAACTAATTTTAAAGTGGGGTTATTCAAAATAACATTTCTAAATAAATTTACTCCACTGGTAGCAGTTAAATTAATGGTACCAGAACCATCAAAAACCGCATAGCTATTGGCTAAACCATTGAAATTAATAGTAGTAGCAGAGTTTACTGTAACATCGCCTGCAAATGTGGAGCTGGTATTATAAACAGGAACTAAAGTACCAGAATTATTTATAAAAGTAACATCAGCATTAAAATCATCTCCTGTAGTATTAGCTAATCTAAAAGTTCCTGTAGTATTTTCTATGGTTGTAGAATTGTTAAAGACATTTCCTCCAGTGGAAGTACTAGTTCCAGCACCATTCTTATGTAAGCTAGTAACGTTGTTATAAGTAGAATTAGCAGTTGTAAGCAAAGGTGCTTGAAACTTGGCTACTGCTTCCCATGTACAATTAGAAACAACAAGCGAACCCGTAGGCATAGCAATGGTTTGTGTTAAAGTATTATCTATTTGATTGATGTTATTAAGTTGTAAAGTACCACCATTTGTAAAATCTATTATGTTGAGTAAAACTCCAGTATTCCAGTTTGATACTCCCCCTCCATTACCAAATCTAACATTTCCCCCTCCAATATTATTAATATTTATAGAACTATTAAAATTGGCTAAACAACCTGTAGCTTGAGCAAAACGAATAGTACCAGTACTGTTATTGACAACATTTATAGTGTTATTAAAATCAGAAGTTCCTGTATTTCCGAAAGTTAGAAAAGCTGAAGTATTATTTCTAATATCTATGCTTCCGGTAAAAAGGTTAATACCTGTATTTGCAAAAATAAAATTAGCAGAACTATTGTTAGTCACATCCAATTTTGAATTAAAGATATCTCCAGCATTATTACCAAATCTTCCGCCAATTGTTCCATTAAGCTCAATATTAACATCCCCATTAAAAGTGTTTCCACCGAAAGAATTGTCTGCCGTGGTATTATTATTTCTTGTTAAATTAAATTTTCCTTGATAAGTACTAGACTGGGACAAAAATCTTGAAGTATTTAATGTAAAATCAAAATTAAAAGTAGAATTGATGGACTGGAAAGTACCATTGGTTCCTAATGTTAAAGATAATGGATTTTGATCAAATGTACAACTTTCAAATATTACTGAGCTACTGCTTATGCCAGTAACATCTATAAAATTATTTAAAATAACATTTGCAGAAGGTCCACCTACTCTAATAATTCCAGAGGTAGCCAAAAGCACAAAAGGCTGTATATATGTTGCATTAGCAGCATATTCTACCTGGAACTGGGAGGTGCCTGTATTTTGAAAGATTGCCAATGCATTAAAAACGTCAGCAGTTAAATTAGCTAATCTCCAGATTGCATTACTAGAATTAGTCAAACTAACAGGAGCATTAAAAGTAGAACCTCCATTAGCATAAGTTGTAGTACCTGTTTTGCTCAAATTTACAAGATTATTAAACGTACCTCCATTAAAAAGAATTCTTCCCGCCGAACCACTTAAATCAGCGTTACAAGTAAAGCTGCCACTAAATGTTAAATTATTTCCTGTGGCAATATTAAAAGAAATGCTTCCATTGGATACCGTTCCACCACTAAATACGCTATTTTTAGCACCGCTAATGGTTAAAGTATTGCCATTCAAATCTAAACTTCCCGCAGATATTGTTAAAGATAAAATCGAGGTAGCTCCTGATAACACTGGATAATTGGGCAACATACCATTATTAATGATTACATCATTTGCTGCACCAGGAATACCTGCGGGAGTCCAATTTGATGCAGTATTCCAATCTGAACTTATGGACCCATTCCATGTAAAACTCTGAGAATTTACTAAAGAAAAAATCCCAACTGTAAAGATTAAAAGTAAAATTCTTTTCATAATATAATAATTTTATTACAAAGATAATTGATTTAAATTAAGATTCCAAATTTTCAATGGTTAAAAAATGAAAAAAATGATTGATATTCCTAATTTTCAAGTTTTTGTAATTATGGAAATTTTTTTTTGTCAATTCAATGGAAAACTTACATATTTGCAATTCAATTCATCATGGAAATTACAAAGATAGGGATAATTGGTGGTGGAATCATGGGCTACGGCATAGCAATTGTTTGTTTACAAGCTGATTTCAAGGTTATTTTATTTGACAAATACGAAAATAGCTTGCAAAATGCTAAAAAAAATATTGAAGATTTCTTTGAAAAAAGTCTTCTTAAAGGAAAAATATCTCCAGAAAAAAAAATAACTTTGCTATCCAATATTGAATATACCTCAATTTTCAATCATTTTAATGCAGACTATATTATTGAAGCTGTACCTGAAAATCTCAAATTGAAACAAGAGTTATTTGTTGAAATAGAAAAAAATAATCCAAATAGTATTTTAGCTTCCAATACATCAACTATTCCAATTACTAGAATTGCTTCTGCAGTTCAAAAACCTCAAAATATGATTGGAATTCATTTTTTCAACCCAGCTCCTTTAATGAAACTAGTTGAAATAATACCTGCAGAAAAAACATCAGAAGTAACATTAAAAACCTCCATAGAGTTAATTCAAAAATTACAAAAATCTGGAGTCATTGTAAAAGATTCTCCAGGTTTTATTGTTAATAGAGTTGCTAGACATTATTATTTAGAAAGTTTAAAAATTTTAGAAGAAAATATTTCGGATTATTCCACTATTGATAATATCCTGGAAAATTGCGGATTTAAAATGGGTGCTTTTAAGCTAATGGATTTAATAGGTATAGAGACCAATCATTCAGTAACTCAATCTTTATATGATTCCTATTTTTTAGAACCAAGGTTCCAGCCTTCTTTAATCCAACAAAAAAAGGTAGATGCGGGTCTTTTCGGTAAAAAAACAAGTGAAGGATTTTATAAATATGACTGATTCAATACTAATTATAGAAGATGAATTCTCAATTGCTTTAGACTTAGAACTCTCATTAACTCAATTGGGCTTTAAAGTGTTGGGAATTGTTGATTCTTTTGAACAATGTAAAGATTTTTTAGCCTCAGAATTACCCAATGCAATATTAATGGATATCAATCTTAAAGGTAAATTAACTGGAATAGAAACAGCAAAATGGATTAATCAAAATTATCAGATACCCATCGTATTTTTAACTGCACTTTCTGACGAAAAAACTTTAGAAAATATTTTAGATACCGATAGTTATGGTTATTTGACAAAACCCTACAAAGAAAAAGATTTATTTCATACACTAAAAATTGCTATTAAAAATTTTAATCTTTTAAATGAAGCTAGAAAAGAATCTTCTGAAATGAATTTTGTGAATTCAAAACTCAAATACTTAGACCAAATTTTTATTAAAGATAAATCAAAATTAGTTCCTGTGGCTATTAGTTCCATTTCTTTCTTTGAAGCATTAGAAAATTATACTCAAGTGGTATCAGAGAATAAAAAATGGATTATAAATGGTTTTTTAAAAGATATAGAATCAAAATTACCCGATGAATTTACAAGAGTACATCGTTCTTATATTGTTAATCTGAATAAAATTGAAAAAATTGAAGATAATTTTATTGTAATCAACCAAAACAACATCCCAGTTGGTCGTTCTTATAAATCTGATTTATTTAAAAAAATTAAAATTATATAATCTAAATTAACATGGAAATTCTCATAGACTTAGTTTCGCTTACGATTTTAGAAATTGCTTTAGGTATTGATAATGTGATTTTTATATCCATTATTATTAGTAATTTACCCAAAGAATACCATAATAAAGCAAGAAATCTTTGGCTTCTAATGGCTTTTATTCTCAGAGGAATTATGCTTATAGGTTTAGATTGGACAATCAAGTCTGTAGGTGATTTATTTACACTTTTTGATAAAGTTTATACTTTAAAAGAAGTATTTCTTATTGGAGGTGGTTTATTTTTGTTATACAAATCAGTTAAAGAAATTCACCATAAATTAGAGGGGCAAGAAGAAGGGCAAGCAGAAGTAAAAAATAATTCTTTTGGTTCAGTTATGTTTCAAGTATTTATTTTAGATTCTGTTTTTTCTATGGACTTTATTATAACAGCATTAGGAATCGCAAAACATGTATGGGTCATGTGTACTGCTGTAGGTATATCATTAATCTGTATGTACTTCTTTGCAGTTCCTTTAGCAAAGTTTATAGAAAAACACCCAACTAGTAAAATTTTAGCTTTATCATTTTTGATGTTAATAGGTATGACATTAATCATTGAGGGTATGGGTATTCATATTCCAAAAGGATATGTATATTTTGCAATGTTCTTCTCTGTATTAGTAGAAGGATTAAATATTATTTTTAAATCTAAGCAAGAAAAATCAAATATAAAAATAAATTTTCCAAATATTGACGAAGGTATTTGGAAATCTCAAAAGGATCCTTTAAATTAGCCGCAATTTTTATTATACGTTATGAAAATATCCTTGGTACTCATTTTCTTTGCAATTTCATTTCATTTGAGTGCTCAAATTATAGCCACCAATAAAGGAGACACTTTATACATAGGTCCCAATTTAGTGTTTACGGTTGAAGGCGGTTTTTTAAACCAAGCCAATGGTAGGGTATTTAATAATGGTGAAATGTATATCCAAGATACTGTTTATAATAATGCAGGAAATCCTATGTTTTTTGACCATCTACCCGGTAAAGTTTTTCTTTATGGTAATGACCAAGTAATGGGTGGTCAAGATCCTATTTTATTTTACGACCTAATTCTTACAGGTTCTGGAGTTAAATCCATGGATAATAATGAATTTGTAGAAAATTCAATCAATCTTAATGATTTACAACTCCAAACCAGAAATAATACTATGTATGTAACCAATCCATCATTAAACTCTGTACTTAGAACCAATGGATTCGTAAGTTCTTTTCAAAATGGATATTTCCAAAGGACTATGAACCAAACTAATGGATACCTATTCCCTACAGGCGAGCCAGGTAAATACAGACCCATCATTATTACACCTTCTGTTACTGCTAGAGATTCTTTTGGAGTACGTTTTGCTAATCTTGATGCCTCCTCGGAAAACTTTGATAGAAATTCAAAAGATACTTCTTTATGTTTAATCAATCCAGACTATTACCATTGGATTAGAAAATCTTTAAATAACAATGCTTCCGCGCAAATTGAAATGTTTTTTGACCCTGCAGATCCTGTAAAAGAAACTATGGCACATTGGAATGCTGGTAATTTTTGGGAAAATATGTCCCCTGTGGTTACAAATCCAACTAGTTTAACAAAAACTGCTTGGTTAGATTTTCAACCAGTTCCTTTTGCATTCGCTTTAGTCAAACCCCAAGCAAATATTACCAATTCTAGTACTGATTTTTGTAGTAATGAGCCTTCTATTCTATTGGAGGCAACTCCCACAGGAGGAACTTTTAGCGGGAATGGAGTTGTAGGTAACACATTTGACCCTTCTTTAGCTGGTGCAGGTACACATACTATTCAGTATATTTATGATGCTCCAAATGGTTGTTCCGATACTGCTTTTTTCACTTTTAATATTAGACAAGCCCCTAACCCTAGATTCGGAACTTCTAACTTAGAATTTTGTGATGGGCAAACTCACACTCTACAACTCAATGGTAACTACTCTAACTATCAATGGTTTGATATTAACGGCAATTTACTAGGAACCAATACTTCTTTAACCGTAAGTCAAACAGGTGAATACTATGTTCTCGTTGATTCTAATCAATGTTCCGCTACTTCTGATACTATCAGCATTCTATTCAAGCCTAATCCTAATCCCATCATTACACCCGATAGAAATACCAATTTATGTGCAGGAGAAACCGTTATTCTTGATGCTGGAATTGGTTACAATAGCTATGCATGGTTGTTAAATGGTACAGCAACAGGACAAAACACCCAAACCATAAATGTTAATACTGCTGGAACTTACACTGTATTAGTTGATTCTAATGGCTGTACTTCAACTTCAAACCCCATCACTGTAACCATAAGACAAATTCCACAAGCCAATATTTCTGTTACAGGTCCCTTAACATTTTGTGAAGGTAAAGGTTCTGTTACTTTAACTTCAAGTCCTGCTCAAGGCTATTTATGGTCAACAGGAGAACAAACCCAATCCATTACAGTAACCCAATCGGGTATTTATGATGTAACAATTACGGATAGTTGTGGAAACTCTACATCAGCTCCAGTTACAGTTACAGTAAATTCAAATCCTATTGCTAATTTTACTACAGACCCTGCGGATACCGCTTTATCTTTCACTACCGTTCAAATGATAGATTTAAGTACTAACGACGTCATCAGCTGGTCTTGGACTTTTGGAAATGGACAAACTGCAAACAACCAAAATCCTTCTACTGAATACACCACAGGAGGAACTTTTCCTATTACTTTAACGGTTTCTAATGGTAATTGTACTGACTCTATCACCAAGTATATCTACATTGATGATGAATCTTATCTCTGGATTCCTACAGGTTTTACACCTAATAACGATGGACTAAATGATACTTGGGACATTTACACCAGAAATATTTCTGATTTTTCAGTTACTGTTTGGAGCAGATGGGGACATTTGGTTTTCCAATCTAATGACCCTTTGGTAAGATGGAACGGTATGTTTGATGGTAAGCATGTTCAAGAAGATGCTTATACTTTTGTTGTTAAAGCAACTACAAAAAAAGGTAAAAAAATACAAAAACTTGGAAGCGTAACCATCATTCGCTAATTTTGCGATATGGATAATTTACAATATTATACTGAATTGCCTCCATTACCTTTTAAAGATTATGGAAGAAATATCATCTTATTAATTGAAAAGATTAAAAGTAATCCCAACAAAGAGCAAAGAAACTTTTATGCTCAACAAGCTATTAAATCTATGTCAGCCGTGAACCCTCTTCAAAAGGACATGGCTGACTACAAAAAAAAACTTTGGCATCATCTTTTTATTTTAGCTAATTATGAACTTGATGTTGATTGTCCTTATGACTTATCAGAAATAGACAAAAATCTTACGGATAAACCTCATCAAAAACTTAGTTATCAAAATGAAAATCCTAAATACAAACAATATGGAAAAAATATTGAGATTCTTATTTCTAAAATTATGGAAATGCCAGAAGGCGAGAATAAAAACTTTCAAATTCAAGCATTAGCAAACCTAATGAAAATTTGTGCCCAAAAAACAAACGAAGAAAAAGTTGAAGATGATACAATATTTCAACATCTAGCACATTTAACCAACGGAAAGTTAATTTTAAACAAAGAAGAAGTCACGCTTCAATATATTCCCTTTTCAAAAAATAAAAATAAAAACAACAAAAATTCTAAGTTCAACAAAAATCCAAACAATAATAACAAAAATAAAAAGTTTTTCTTTAATAAAAATAAAAACAAAAACAAAAAATAATTATGGAATACTTTGAAGTGGAGGGAGGTCATAAACTTCATGGTGAAATTCTTCCCCAAGGTGCTAAAAATGAAGCACTTCAAATTTTATCAGCGGTAGTTCTAACAGAAGAAGAAGTTATTATAGATAACGTTCCTGAAATTCTGGATGTTTTAAGATTAATTGATATTTTAAAAAAATTAGGAGTTGAGGTTTCCAGAATCCAAGAAGGAAAATTTTCTTTTATTTCCAAAAATCTTAACGAAGAGTATTTAAATTCTCCAGCCTATTTGAAAGATGCAGCAAGTTTACGTGGTTCTATCATGTTAGTAGGAGCTTTATTAAGTAGATTAGGCTATGCAATTATGCCCAAACCTGGAGGTGATAAAATTGGAAGAAGAAGGTTAGATACTCACTTTCTGGGTATTCAAAAATTAGGCGCTAACTTTAATTATGATTCTGAAAATCAAATTTATAGAGTTTCAAATAATGGAAGTTTAAAGGGTAATTATATTCTTTTAGACGAAGCATCAGTTACTGGAACTGCAAATATTATTCTAGCATCTGTTTTCGCAAAAGGAACCACTACTATTTTTAATGCAGCTTGTGAACCTTATGTGCAACAGCTTTGCAAAATGTTGGTTACCATGGGTGCAAAAATTGAAGGAATTGGTTCTAATTTATTACATATTACTGGAGTCAGTAGGCTAAATGGAACTTATCACAAAATTCAATCGGATATGATTGAAATTGGAAGTTTCATTGCTATGGCAGCTATGACCCAAAGCCATTTAATTATTAAAAATACTTTCCCTGACCAATTAGGAATCATTCCAGATATTTTCCAAAAATTAGGAGTAAAACTACAGTTAGAAACCGATAAAATTATAGTTCCTGAACAAGATATTTACGAAATAGAAACTTTTATTGATGGAAGTATCTTAACAGTTTCAGACCACACTTGGCCAGGTTTTACACCCGATTTAATCAGTGTTGCTTTAGTCTTAGCCACGCAAGCAAAAGGTACAGTTTTAATTCACCAAAAAATGTTTGAAAGCCGTTTATTTTTTGTGGACAAGCTCATCGATATGGGTGCCCAAATTATTTTATGTGACCCCCACCGTGCAACTGTAATTGGATTAGGAAGGGACCATCCTTTAAAAGGTATTTCAATGACTTCACCTGACATTCGTGCGGGTGTGGCAATGCTTATTGCTGCTATGTCTGCTCAAGGAAAAAGTAAAATCTTTAACATTGAACAAATTGACAGAGGCTACATGAAAATAGATGAAAGGCTAAATGCTTTAGGAGCCAAAATAGAACGTAAAACTTCTTCTAAAGATTAATTTAGGTTTTATTAATTTTTTGGGCGTGTCCCTCACTAGGTTCGGGTCGGGCTGTTTCGGGCTTCGCTGTTCGCTACGGCAATCCTTTTTCCACTTTTTTCAAAAGCGTCAAAAGGCAGTGCTAAACCCTACACATCCCTCACGCTTTATTTTTTCATTTGAATTAAAAAAAACAATAAAAAAAATTTAAAAAAAATTTGCACACAAAAAAAACTTAGTATAATTTTGCAACACTTTTCTAAAAAAGAAAAACTGTCCGATGGTGTAACGGTAGCACAGAAGATTTTGGTTCTTTTAGTCAGGGTTCGAATCCTTGTCGGACAACTTAAAACCTTAAAAATCCACTTTTTTATTAAGTGGATTTTTTTATTTCATGTATTGGGTTTTTGTATAATTCCAATCAAAATTTTATAGATATTTGTAAAATGAAAATTCAAAACTTTCTGACAGCCCTTTTATTTATAACATTGACCAATCACCACAAACTTTTTTCCCAAATTAGTTTAAAAGATTCTTGTGCTAATCTAGGTTTTTTTCATTTTGGTGCAGGAATTGGTAATACCGCTGGAAACTGGAACAAAAAATATGGCATAATGCCTCAAGTTGATGTTGAAATAGGCTTCAAGTCAAAAAAAAATTGGTCTTTTACAGGCAACTTCGGTTTTATTTATACGGATAGAGTAAAAATTCGTACTCAACTATTCCAAGATATTGACACTTTTGATGGTTTACTAATTGATACGAATGGAGAATTAGTTTTTCCTGATGTTACGGCGCAAGGTTGGGCTGGAGGAATTCGATTCGGAAAAACTTTTTCCTCCTTATTTTGGAAAGACCCTAACCCTAATTCAGGTTTATTTGTTGAAGCTGGATATAAATTCATAAGGCATAAACTCAATATTCAAGTTCCATTAACCTTACCCATGATGCTCAATGATTATCTAAAAGGTTATGACCGTTTAACCTTTTCTCAAGGTGCAAATTTTATTTTGGGTTATCGATTTTTTAACAATAAAAGATTTCTAAATTTTACTGCCTTTACTGAATTTGCAGTTTTTTACTCGCAAAATTTAAGACGTTTTAATTATGATACTCGGGCTTTTGATAATCAAAAATCATTAGATGTTCTATCTAGCATTAAAATTATGTGGTGTTTACCATTATACCAACGTGCTCCTGAAAGTTTTTACTATTACTAAACCCATGAAACTTTTCTTCATTATTTTCTTTTGGCTGATTGAATTTTCTTTAAAAGCTCAAAGTCCTACACAGTTTAACAATCAACCCAAAAAACCTCAAAAACCCAAAATTATCTATGAACTACATACCACTCATGTTCCCATATTTATTGGAAGTAGTATCATTTATTCTATAGGAAATAATTTAGTGAGAAAACAAACTCCCTTATTAGAAAATGATTTAGTATTTTTGAATAGAAATTCTGTCAATTCCATTGATAGGTTTGCAACTTACTTGTGGTCTCCAACTTTTTCCAGAATTTCTGATGCTACAGTTATTTTAAGTGCGATGAGCACGCCACTTTTATTTTTTGACCCAAAAATTAAAAAAGAATGGTTTACTATTGGATTTATGTTTTTGGAAGCAACTGTTTTATCGTATGGAATTACTCAAACCACCAAAGGTTTAACCGATAGGTTAAGACCCTTTGTATATAATCCCATTGCACCATTAGAAAAAAAATTAGAACCTGATGCAAAGCATTCCTTTTTTTCGGGTCATACAGCCCTAACCGCAACTTATTCCTTTTTAACCTATAAAATTTATTCAGATTTTTATCCGAAATCTGACTTAAAACCCTATTTTTTAGCTGGTGCTATTGGCTTACCCTTGCTCACCGCAACTTCTCGAGTTTTGGCAGGGAAACATTATCTTTCTGATGTACTCACTGCTTATGCTTTTGGGGCTTTAGTGGGTTATGGTTTACCTTTTTTGCACCTTAAAAAAAATAGACCGAACTCCCCAAGCTCCTCTATCAATATTTTGATTATTCCAAGATTTTAAATATTTTTGAAAATAAATTTCCTCAAAATGAAAAAAATATTGCTTTTTTTTATATCAATACTTTTCATTGCTTGTAAACCTCAAAAAAAAGAAAATCCTTTTCCTGAAAAACTTTCTGAATGGAACTTCTTTCAAGATTTGACAAACTTAGTTCCTTCAGAAAAGGTTGTTCCTTATGACCTAAATACACCCCTATTTACTGACTATGCAGAAAAAGCACGTTTTATTTATGTTCCAAATGGTTCAAAAATCATTTATAACGACACCAGTTTTTTTCATTTCCCGAATGAATCCGTTATCATTAAGAATTTTTATTACTACCATGATGTAAATCTTCCAGAAAAAGGAAAAAAAATTATAGAAACTCGTTTATTATACAAAAAAAATGGTTCTTGGATACCTTTAACTTATCAATGGAATGAAAATCAAAAAGATGCTGAAATCTTATATGCAGGTAATTATGTTCCCATTGAATGGAAAGACCATGAAGGAAAAACTCAAAAAATTGAATATAAAATTCCTAATTTGAATCAATGCAAAAGTTGTCATGAAAATCAAGGAGTTATTCAGCCAATTGGTATTAAAGCCAAGCATTTAAACAAAAATTTTGTTTACAATCATGGAGAAGAAAATCAATTATCGTATTGGCTAAAAAACAACCTATTAGAAGGTTTACCCTTGAATCATCCCATACCTCAAATAGTAAATTATGAAGATTCTTCCAAAAATTTAAACGATAGAGCCAGGGCGTGGTTAGATATTAATTGCGCGCATTGCCATAATCCCAAAGGACCTGCAGCAACTTCAGGTTTATTTTTGAATAGTGAAGAAAATAATCCTGTTCATTTGGGAATTATGAAAAGCCCTGTTGCTGCTGGAAAAGGTACAGGAGGAAACTCTTTTGATATAGTTCCTGGTAAACCCAATGAATCTATTTTATATTATCGCATGAATAGTAATGACCCCGGCGAAATGATGCCCGAACTCGGTAGAACCATGGTTCATAAAGAAAGCCTAAAATTAATTCATGACTGGATTAAAAATTTGAAACAATAGGCATAATTTTTGCATATCTATTTTGTATATCTATTTTTTTTACATAAATATTTAAACGCTGAATGTATCATCAAATTATTGAAAAACTCTTGCCTTCCATCCAAAAAACTGCAGAATTTATCAGTAAAGAATTTATAAGTTTTGATCCTGCCAACATAGAAATTAAAGGTCATAATGACTTAGTTTCTTACGTGGATAAAACCGCTGAATCTATGCTGGAAGATGCATGCTTAAAAATTACTCCTAATGCAGGATTTATCAATGAAGAAACGGGTATCAAATCCCCTGATTCTGAGTTTGTTTGGATTATTGACCCCTTAGATGGAACTACTAACTTTATGCAAAAAATTCCTGTTTTTGCCATTTCCATTGCTTTACAACATCAAGGAAATTTAGTTTTAGGAATTGTTCATGAAGTCAATCGTTTTGAGACTTTTACAGCCATTAAAGGACAAGGGGCTTTTCTCAATGGAAAACCCATTAAAGTAACAAATGAAAAACAACTTTCACAAGTTGTAGTAGCTACTGGTTTTCCCTATTCTAATTTTTATAATCTACAAGATTATATGGAAATGTTTAAAGAATTTTTGTATAGTACGAGAGGTTTAAGGAGATTAGGCTCTGCCGCTGTAGATTTAGCTTTTACTGCCGCGGGGCGCTTTGGTGGTTTTTTTGAAGCCAATTTAAAACCTTGGGATATTGCAGCAGGTACATTAATTGTTCAAGAAGCTGGCGGTTTAGTAACTGATTATCATGGAAATCAAGATTGTGTTTTTGGCAATTCTATTTTAGCCTCTACCCCAATTATTCATGACCAAATGATGCAAATTATTCAAAAAAACGTAAAAGTAAATTAAGGGTAAATGTTCATGTATTGATTTTTTTGACTTTTTCATTTTTTTTTGAAAGTATATATTTTTCATAATATATTTGCAGAAAAAAAATAATGTCAAAATTAAAGGTTTTATTTCTTATATTTAGCTTTTCACTTCTTAAAACTCATGGGCAAATTGAACCAGAAAATATTCAAATCATTAGAGACCCATGGGGAGTACCTCATATCTACGGAAAAACAGATGCCGAGGCGGCTTACGGTTTGGCTTGGGCTCACTGTGAAGATGACTTCCCTACCCTACAATATCAATTAATTCGTTACAAAGGTCGTGCTGGTGAATATGAAGGAATAAATGGAGCTTTGACTGATTTTTTCTATCATTACATCAAAACACAAGAAACCGTTGAAAAAGAATATAAGCATCTTTCTAAAGAATATTTAACTTTTTTGAATGGATATGTTCAAGGAGTGAATGATTATGCATCAAAACACCCTAAAGAAATTCTAATGAAGGGATTATTTCCCATAACTGACAAAGATATTCTGGGTGGCTATGTAATGACTACTGCAGCTATGGTGGGTTTACCTTACGCTTTAGATTACGTATTAAAAGGCAAAGCGGATGATTATATGTTTAGACCCGGCTCAAGAGCCGAACACAAATACAATGGAAAACCCATTCGTGGTTTAGAAAACCCCTTTGACCATCAAAGCACTATGGGTTCTAATGCAATTGCAGTGCATCATTCCGCTGCAAAAGATAAAAAAAATCATATTGTTATCAATCCTCATATAGGATTAGATGATGTTATTCACTGGTATGAAGCACACATGGTAAGTGAAGAAGGACTAAATATTCTTGGTGCACTTTTTCCGGGTGCTACAAGCCCTGGCTTAGGTTCTACACCTCATCATGCTTGGGCTATGACTTTTAATTGGCCTGATTATGTGGATATTTACAGAATGGAACTCAATCCTAAAAACAAAAATCAGTATTTATTTGATGGTCAATATTATGATTTTGAAAAGCGTAAAATCAAACTAAAAGTAAAAATTGCGGGGATACCTATTAAAGTAAAAAAAGTTGCTTATTGGTGCCACTATGGCCCTGCATATAAAACCAAAGATGGCAGAGTCTTTGCAACCCGACATGCAGCTAATGTAACTACCAAATCAGGTGAACAATGGTATAGAATGGCTAAAGCACAAACTTTTGATGAGTTTAAAGAAGTTTTAAAAATGCGTAATATCCCTTTGTTTAATATCATTTATTCCGATAAAGACAACATTATGTATTTTTTTAATGCTGCTTTACCCAAAAGAAACCCAAACTACAATTGGCAAAAAACTCTTCCCGGTAATACCTCTGAAACATTATGGAACGAATTTCTTACTTATGAAGAACTACCCAAAGTAATCAATCCCCAATGTGGTTTTGTTTATAATACCAATAATTCCCCTTTTTACGCTACTTGCTCTCCAGATAACTGCGATAAAAATCAATTTGAAAATATTCATGCTTGGGATTGGAATCGCCAAAATAACAGAGCTTTACGCTTAGAGCAACTTTTGGGTGAACACTCTTCCTTTGATATGGATTTACTCAAAAAAATTAAATATGATGATAAATATCCCGTTAATGGTGGTATTTATAAAACCTATCAACAAATTTTTAACCTTGACCCCAACCAATATCCTGATATTAAAGATGCCATTGAACTTCTTAAAACTTGGAATTTAGGAACGGACACATTAAACAAAGTTTGTCCTTTATTAGTAGTTGCTTTTGATTTTATTTTTACCAATACCAACTCTGGTTATGTTGAACTAGAAACTGGTATTTCTATCAGTGAAAAATTAATGGTTGATGCTATTCGTTATTCAAAAAAATGGTTATTAAAACATTACAAAAAAATAGACCCAACTTTTGGTGAAGTGCAGCGAATTCGTAGAAAAGGGGCTAAAGAAAATTATGCAATTAGTGGTATGCCAGAAATGTTATCTCCTATTGCTTCCAAAGTTATGAAAAAAGAAGGATATTTATTGCCTGTTAATGGGGATACATACATTCAGTTTGTAACTTTTGGAGTTAATGGTTTAGAAAAAATTGAAACTATTGTTCCTATGGGTGCTTCCAGAAGAGAAAACTCCCCTCATTATACTGACCAAATGCAATTATTTGCTCAAAGAAAAGTTAAATCTATGACCTTAAATAAAGAGGAAATCCTAAAAAACGCAGAAAAAGTGTATTCTCCTAAGTAATAATTGATATAAAGTTTTGGGCATGCCTCTTTAATTTTTACTTTTAGAATTATTCTTATCATTTATTAAATTAGGCATTAAATTTGCATAGCTAACTTAAAAATTCATGAAACTTTTTACCATTATAGGTCTTTTCGCTTTAGCATTCATTTTTATCCAATGCAATCCTTCTAAAAAAAACCAAAAAAGTACTTCTCAAGAAGCCAATTTAACAAAAGTAAGATTAAAAGTGGCTTTTATCAGTATAGGTCAAGGTATTAATTTTGAAGCAGCAAAGTATTTTCCTCAATTCATTGAAAAATTTAACAAAGAACAAAAAGTTACTTTAAAGTATGAAATTGTTCCTTGGGGACGTGAAGGAGAATTAAACTATTGTTTTTATGAACAAAAGAAAATTAATGAGTTTATACTACAAGTTCAAAAGGAAATGAGTAAATATGAAAATGTAGAATTTCATGAAAATCCGTTAAACTGTGATCGATAAATTAGAATTGATTTTTTTCATTTACAATGATTTGAATTGCTCAAAAGTTTCTTTACAGTCATGGCAATGGTGTATTGCTCTACATAATGTAGGACCAAAAGGGTTTAGTAATTGAGTATTTTTTGAATGGCATTTTGGGCACTCAACGTTCTGTAAACTTTTTAATAAATCTTCGGAAGACTTAGAAGGCTTCGCTAAACCAAATTCTTGTAATTGTTTTAACCCTTTTTCTGTAATAAAATCTGAAGACCAAACTTTGTTATAATTAATTACAGCATGCGAAGCTATGCCTTTATTAAAAAGAACTTCTTCTACATTTTTTCGCATATATTCAATAGCTGGGCATCCAGCAAAAGTAGGAGTTAACTCTACCAAAACTTGCTGGTTTTCTTGAATTTGAACATCAGAAATAACCCCTAAATCAACTAATGAAATAGCTGGTATTTCTGGGTCTTTAACTTCCTCTAAGTATTCCAAAATCAAATCTTTGGTAATCATAATTTACCATTTTGCAGTTGGATCTATAACAAAAACTTCTGACATTTCGTTTACAAGTTGCTCCAAGTGTTCAGAATGTTTACCTTCTCTACCTCCGTAATGCAAAGTTGGGTTTTCAATAATGGGAATCACAATAGGTGTTTTTTGTACAATGGATTGAACTTCCTGAACCCATTGATTTTCAAGTTCTTTTTCTGAAACAATAAAACCTTCTTTTTCCAAAATAGCATGGTAATCAGCAACCTCAAATAAAGAAAATGCTAAAGGATAAGCAAAATTAAATGCGTTTTGCATACGAATACGAGCTTCTTCTCCTCCATTACAAAGTTGTTGAAACCAAGTAACTGCATGCATGTAATGGTATTTTTCTTCACGAATTAACTTAGAAGCTAAATTTGCCAATGGCTCATATTTAGATTGACTTAACGCTTTTAAACGTATCATTTCTTGAACATCATAGAATAAATGGCGAACTAAACTAAAATCATACTCACCAATAGGATATTCCACCAAATGGCAGCATTTAAACATTTTATAACTTCTATAAAAAGCCAAAGTATCAGGGTTTTGTTCTCCTAATTCATGAAGTAATAAATAAAATGCTTGTGCATGCCCAATTTCATCTTGAGCCATAGAGGCAAATGCAATATCTTCTTCTAAAATAGGACCAAAACCTGTCCATTCAGAATTTCTATGACCCATAATTAACTCGTCATCAGCTAACTGAAATAAATATTTTTTTAAGGCTTCTAAAACTTCTGGTTTCATAAACTTGTCAGGAAAATAAATAGCAAATATCAGTAATTTTATCGATTTATCCAAAAAATTGCCAATTTTGTTACATGAAATTTTTAATCATTCGATTGAGTTCTATTGGCGATATTGTTTTAACTACTCCTGTAATTTCTGCTATTCATCAAAAATTTCCTAATGCTGAAATTCATTTTTTAACAAAAAAAGTTTTTAGTGATGTTCTCATTCATCATCCTAAAATTACAAAAATTTGGTCTTTCGAAAAAAATAACCTTCAAAATATTATTCATGACTTAAAAAAACAAAACTTTGATTTCATCATTGATTTGCATAATAACTTACGTTCAAAATGGATTACCTTTCGTTTACAAGCAAAAACATTTACTTTCTATAAAGAAAATTGGAAAAAATGGAAAATGGTGTATTTAAAATCAAAAATTTCTGTTTCTCATGTTGTGGATAGATATTTGGATACCCTCAAAAATTTTGAATTTACCCCTAAAGAACCTTTAAAACTTGAGTATTATGCTGGTGAAAAATCAGAAAAAGAAGCCCTTCAAATTCTCAATACCCATCAAATAAATAAACCTTATCTATCTATAGTTCTTGGGGCTACACATTTTACCAAAAAATGGTTAAAAGAATATTTTGTAGAATTTATTCAATGGATTGATAAACCCGTGGTTTTGATTGGTGGGAAATCGGAGTTAGAGGAAAGTTTATGGATTGAAAATCAAATTAATAATAAATCTAAACTTTTGAATTTATGTAGTAAAACCTCTTTGAATGTTTCAGCATCAATGATTAAAAATAGCGAATGGGTTTTAACTCATGATACTGGATTTATGCACATAGCATGCGCTTACCAAAAAAAAATGATAGTTTTATGGGGTAACACCAGCCCAGAAATCGGCTTCTATCCTTATCAAAATCCCAATGCCAAAAATATAAGTTTAGATTTAGCTTGTAAACCCTGTTCAAAACTAGGTTTAAAATCATGCCCTAAAGGTCATTTTGATTGTATGAAAAAAATTACACCTCAAATGGTTTTAGAAAAATTCTTAGAATTTCATAATCAATTTATTTGAGTTTTCAGGGCGTGCCCCTTGCTACGCTGCGGGTCGGGCTTGCTTCGGGCTTCGCTTTCGCTTCGGCAATTCTTTTTCCACTTTTTTCAAAAGCGGCAAAAGGCAGTGCCACTTCGTGCCCTTTGCATCCCTCACGCAACTACGAATAAAAAATTCGTTTTATCCTTTCCACTTAAACATAACTTCATAAGAATTTGGATAAAATTACTTATCTTTGCGTTTTGATAGTACATCTAAATGGAATTAGAATACATTGAGGTAACAGGAGCAAGAGAACATAACCTAAAAAATATTGATATTACCATTCCCAGAGATCAATTGGTAGTTGTAACGGGTGTAAGTGGTTCTGGTAAAAGTTCATTAATTTTTGATACAATTTACTCAGAAGGACAAAGAAGATACATTGAAACCTTTTCTAATTATGTAAGGCAATTCATCGGAAATTTAGAAAGACCCGATGTTGATAAAGTAAATGGTCTTAGCCCTGTAATTGCTATTGACCAAAAAACCACCAATAAAAACCCCCGCTCTACTGTAGGAACCGTTACAGATATTTATGATTTTTTTCGTTTATTATACGCACGGATTGGAGAAGCCTATAGCTATGTTTCGGGAAAAAAAATGGAACAACTTTCTGTAAATGAAATTCTGAATCGTATTTTAAATCAATATAAAAATCGTAAAATTTTTATCCTTGCTCCGATTATTAGAGGTAGAAAAGGACATTACAGAGAAGAATTACGCAAAATCTTGCAAATGGGTTACCAAGCTCGTATTGATAAAAAAATAACGGATATTAAGCCTGGAATGAGTTTGGAACGTTATAAAGTTCATGATATTGAAGCAGTTATTGACAAAGTTGATGTGAATGAAGAAAATGCTTCACGTATTGACAAATCGCTTCAATTAGCCCTTAAAATGGGAAAAAAAACCGTCATCATCTATGATGAACAATCCAATCAAGATAAACTTTTTAGTTTAGCTTTAATGGACCCAGAGTCCGATTTGAGTTATAATCCACCAGACCCCAATAGTTTTTCCTTTAACTCGCCTTATGGTCAATGTCCTAAATGTCAAGGTCTTGGAATGTTTTATGATATTCCCATTGAACAGATTTTAACAAATCCTGAAAAATCCTTATTAAATGGTGCTATTCCTTTACTTACAGAAAGTGAAAATGATGACTTCTATGAAATTCTTCAAGGCTTAAAAGTTTTTTGTAAAGAACAAAAAATTGACATCAAAAAACCCTTTCAATCTTACCCTAAAAATGTTCAAGATTTGTTGCTTTACGGTGAAGAAGAAATTACACTTGAAGAGGAAAATGAGGAAGTCTCTATGATGGAAATCATCTTTGCTAATTTATCACGATTTAAAGGAATTAAAAATTATTTAATTCAATCTTATAATGAAGCGAATACAACTGTTCAAAACACCATTGAGCCTTATATTAGGCAAGTAAATTGTCCAAGTTGTAATGGAGCAAGGCTCAAAAAGGAAAGTTTATTTTTTAAAATTGATGATAAAAATATTCATGAAGCTTGTTCTCAAGATTTAGAAGTCCTATTAAATTGGGTAAATGAACTTCCAAATAAACTGACTAATAACCAAAATCTTATTGCAAAAGAACTTATCAAAGAAATCAAGCAAAGAATAGAATTTTTAATCCAAGTAGGTTTAGGATATTTGAATTTACAAAGACCCTCAGCTACCTTATCCGGTGGAGAAGCCCAAAGAATTCGTTTAGCTACCCAAATTGGTACTCAACTTACAGGTGTTACTTATATTTTAGATGAACCCAGCATAGGTTTGCATCAACGAGATAATTTTAAACTCATTGATTCCTTAAAATCTTTAAGAGATTTAGGGAATTCCGTTCTTGTAGTGGAGCATGACAAAGATATGATGCTGCATTCAGACTATATTATTGATATTGGTCCGGGAGCAGGTACTCACGGTGGACATGTAGTTGGGTTAGGTAAACCAGAAGATTTTATTAAAATTGAAGGCAATATTACCGCTGATTACTTAACCAATAGAAAAGCTATTGTTGTACCTACCAAAAGAAGAGAAGTAAACCCTGACAAAAAATTAATTATAGAAGGTGCAAAAGGTCATAATCTAAAAAATATTACCGTTGAAATTCCATTAGGCATGTTGGTTTGTGTTACGGGTGTTTCGGGATCAGGAAAATCTTCTTTAATTCGCCATACTTTATATCCTATTTTACATAAGCATGTTTATAATTTCCGCAAAGAAACACTACCTTTTGATAATGTTTATGGCTTAGAACATATTGATAAAGTTATTGAAGTGGACCAAAGCCCTATAGGAAGAACTCCACGTTCTAATCCTGCAACTTACACCGGTTTATTTACTTTAATCCGTAACCTTTTTGCGGAATTACCAGAATCTAAAATAAGAGGTTATGCACCAGGTCGTTTTTCTTTTAACGTTAAAGGAGGACGCTGTGAAACCTGTAAAGGGGGGGGTATGCAAGTGATTGAAATGAATTTCTTACCTGATGTTCATGTTCCATGCCCTGATTGCAGAGGTAAAAGGTATAATCGTGAAACCTTAGAGGTTCGTTATAAAGGAAAATCTATTAATGATGTTCTTGAAATGACTATTGAAAATGCTATCCAATTTTTTGAAAATCAAACTTCTATAAGAAAAAAACTAGAAGTTTTAAATGATGTAGGTCTAGGTTATTTAACTATCGGACAATCCTCAACAACTTTATCAGGTGGTGAAGCTCAAAGAATGAAAATCGCTACGGAACTTTCTAAAAAAGACACTGGTAAAACCTTTTATATTCTAGATGAACCCACAACTGGCTTACATTTCCAAGATATAGATAAATTGATTCAAATCTTAAATAAATTGGTGGGTAAAGGAAATACTGTTTTAGTTATTGAACACAATTTGGATATTATCAAAGTGGCAGATTATATTATTGATATTGGACCTGAAGGAGGAAGCAAAGGTGGTGAATTAGTGGCTACTGGTACTCCTGAGGATATTGCTAAAGTAGAAAATTCTTATACAGGTAAATATTTAAAAATTGAATTAGAACAAAGCATATACTCATGCTAATATTTCATATTACTACCCCTGAACTTTGGCAAACTGCTTTAAATAGAGGAATTTATGAATGCCCTTCTTTAAAAGAAGTAGGTTTTATTCATTGTTCTACGATTGAACATTTGTTGGATAGTGCTAATATTCATTTTAAAGATGTTGAAGCAGAAGAACTTATAGTTTTGCATATCCCTGAAAAAAAAGTTCGCCAAAATTTAAAATGGGAAATCACAAGAAATGAAATTTCTTTTCCTCATATTTACAGCAAAATACCTACAGAAGTAATCCAAGACATTAGCTTATTGGAAAGAAACGCTGAAGGATTATGGGTTTTTAGTGAATAGTTATTGATAGTAAAGCCACAAAGTTATAAAAAAAGCTGCCTTGAGAGGCAGCTTTTTGGTCTAAATTATTCATTCAAATTAATATTTACCAAGCATTTGTAAGCCTTTAGCGACTCTACCCACACCCACAATATAGGCAGCAGTTCTCATAGAAACTTTATGTAATTGAGAAGTTGTGAAAACCTCTTCAAAAGCTGCATTGATAATTGCATCATGACGAGCATTAATTTCTTCTTCCGTATAATAATGACCTCTACGATTTTGTACCCACTCTAAATAAGAAACCGTTACACCACCAGCATTAGCCAAAATATCGGGTATAGCAATAATTCCTTTACTATCAATAATGGGGTCAGCTTCAGCAGCAACAGGACCATTAGCACCTTCAACAATTAATTTTGCTTTAATATCATTTGCATTTTTTGCAGTAATAACATTTTCTAAAGCCGCTGGAACTAAAATATCTACCTCTAAAGCTAAAAGCTGTTCATTGGTAATTTTTTCACCACCATCAAAACCTTTTAAACCATCTCTACCATTACTATCACGGTATTTAATTGCATCAGAAATTAAAAATCCTTTAGGATTATAATAAGCACCAGAAATATCAGAGATAGCAACTACTTTAATACCTTGTTGAGAAAGTAATTTTGCACCTATGGAGCCTACATTACCAAAACCCTGAACAGCAGCAGTGCAATCTTGAGGTTTTTTTCCAATTTTTTTCAATGCAGCAAGGGTATTCACCATTACTCCACGACCTGTAGCTTCTACTCTACCTTTTGAACCCCCTAATTCAATGGGTTTTCCTGTAACTACACCAGGGTAAAATTTACCACCATTTAATTGAGAAAATTCAGAAACTATCCATGCCATTTCTCTACCACTGGTATTAACATCAGGAGCGGGTATATCTAAATCTACACCAAAAACATCTACCATTGCACGAGTATATTTTCTGGTAAGTCTTTCTAATTCACCAACGCTCATTTCTTTTGGGTTACATTGAATCCCCCCTTTACCACCACCATAAGGTAAATTAACTACTGCACATTTCCATGTCATCCAAGCAGCTAATGCTTTAACTTCATCTAAATCTACAGCCATATCATAACGAATACCACCTTTAGAAGGACCTAAAACAGTGGAATGTATTACTCTATATGCAGGAAAAACTTTGGTAGTTCCATTATCCATTTCTACGGGTAAATTAACCCAAACAATTTTTGAAGGTTGAGATAATATATCTCTTTCTCTTTGACCTAAATTCAAGATGTCAGCTGCTGAATAGAATCTAGCTAACATGGATTCATAGGGATTGATGTGCTGTTTTTCTTCCATTTCTTTTTTATTTTTTGCCATTTTAAATTGCGATTAAGTTGTTTTTTGCTGCAAATATAACTTTCTTTTTTTTATTCACAAAAAATCCTTTCATTTTACCCGTCAACACTATTTTTTTACCTTTAAAACCTTTTCATTTCTTTTTTTGTTTTTGTTTATATTAAATTTGCAATGTGAAAAATATTTTTCATTTTTTCTTTGAAGCCTTAAAATTATCTTGGAAAGCCATTTTATCTCATCGTTTAAGAACTCTTCTTACCATGTTGGGAATTTCTATTGGTATCTTTTCAATTACAATGATTTTTACTTTGGTAAATACCCTCCAATATAGTGTTACATTAAATTTGAGTAGTTTAGGAAGCACTATTTTATATGTTCATAATTGGCCATGGAAAGATAACTCAGAAGACTGGTTCAAATATTTTAATCGTCCCAAAGTTAGCCTTGCGGATTATGAAAAACTAAAAAATGAGTTAAAATCTGCTTCTGCCATCAACTTCTCCTACATAAAAAATGGTAGCACAGTAAAATATTTAAAAAAAACCGCAGAAGGCACTCAAGTTGTGGGTTGTACACGCGATTTTGTATTTGTTAATAATTTTGAAATGGAAAAAGGAAGATTTTTATCCGAATTTGAAATTTCTGGTGGTAGAAAAAACTGTGTTTTAGGTAATCAAATTGCTAAAAACCTTTTTGGTCCTTTTGCTAATCCTATTGGTGAAGAAATTATGATTAAAGGAAAAAAATTTAAGGTTGTTGGGGTAATTGCTCCTCAAGGTGATATGAACATTTTCGGTCCTAGTATTGATTTTCAAGTCATTATACCCTATTCTACTTTTGCTAATACTTTTGATGTAACTAAGAGAAGTGTAGATAGATTAATAACCGTCAAAGCAGAAAGCCCTGAAAAAGTTTATGAAGTAGAAAATCAAATTATTGGATTAATTCGTGCAAAAAGAGGTTTAAAACCCTCCCAAGAAGATAATTTCTCTATAAATAAACAAGAAGCACTCATGAAGCAATTTGACCAAATTTTTGGAGCTTTAAATATCGGTGGAACGGTTATTTCATTGTTTTCGCTTTTAGTGGGTGGTTTTGGTATTGCCAATATTATGTTTGTTTCCGTTAAAGAACGCACCGTTGAAATTGGCATTCAAAAATCTTTGGGTAGCACTCAATGGTTTATTTTGCAACAGTTTTTACTTGAATCTATTATTCTTTGTGTTTTGGGTGGTTTAATTGGTATCTTTTTCTTACTTGCTATTAGTGGATTACTTCAATGGTTTATTTATATGGCTGATTTAAAATTGTTTATGACCATTAAGTGGCAAGATATAGCCTTAGGAATTGGATTAAGTGTAATCATTGGTATTATTTCTGGATTTTTACCCGCCTACACTGCTTCCAAATTAGACCCTGTTGAAGCCATGCGTTCCTAAATTGTTTTTCAAATCACCAATATGGATATTAAACAAGAAGTAAAACAAGTTTTAACCATTCTTAAACAACACATTCCCAATCCTCAAACAGAATTAGAATACCAAACTCCTTTTCAATTGATGATTGCGGTGATTTTATCCGCACAATGCACTGACAAAAGGGTCAATCAAGTTACACCTAGTCTTTTTGAAAAATTCCCTGATGCTCAATCCTTATCAAAAGCAACTTTTGAAGAAGTCTTTCCTTTAATCAAATCCATTTCTTACCCTAATAACAAGTCTAAACATATCCTAGAAGCATCTAAAATTTTGATAGAAAATTATGATGGAGAAATTCCCAATTCTTTAGAGGAACTCACTAAAATTCCGGGAGTAGGAAGAAAAACCGCAAATGTTTTACTCTCTGTTCTTTATAACCAACCTGCTATGGCTGTTGATACTCATGTTCAGAGAGTTGTGAATAGATTGGGTTGGGTAAAAACCAAAAATCCTTTACAAACAGAAAAAGCTCTTTTAGAACTTATTGAACCTCAAGATATTCCTGATGCACATCATTTAATCATACTCCATGGTCGTTATACATGCAAAGCCAAAAATCCTGATTGTTCCAATTGCCCAATTACACTTTATTGTGATGAATATCAAGAAAAATATCAAAATACTTTATCAAAATAGATAATTTGGGCGTGCCCTTTGCTGCGCTGCAGGTCGGGCTTGCTTAGGGCTTCGCTAATCGCTACGGCAATCCTTTTTCTGCCTCGTTAAACTCAGCATCAAAAGGCAGTGCCACTTCGTGCCCTACGCATCCCTCACGCTTATCATGCAATAAAATTGCATTTATTTGCAATAATCCAATCAATATGATGCTTGTAATTCAGGGTGTTGATGAAAATAATTATCAATATGTTTATTCATCACATAAAACCAAAGTGGTGGAATTAATGACAAAATCATCATTCCAGGATAACCAGTTGGCATTTGTGGAGCATTTTCATGATGATTTAAAATTTGGTATTTCCTACTAGCTTTATAGTGATGGTCTGAGTGTCTTGAAAGTTCAAATAAAAAGATTCTTCCCAATATATGATTGGAATTCCAAGAATGATGTGGCATGACTCGTTCATAAATATTGGGTTTGATTTCTTTTCTTGCAAGTCCATAATGCTCAATATAATTCACAGTTTCTAAAAGTAACCAGCCAAAAATTGATGCTATGATGAAACATAAAGTTACAAATCCATTGGTAAAAAAATAGATTGAAAGAACAAAAGCAATTTGAAAAATTTGAAATCTTAACATTTCATTTTGAAAAGACCCAAAAGATAAATTTTTATTTTTAAGTCTTTGAATTTCAATTTTCCATGCGGAAATATAAGAATTGATTATGGATCTCAACCAAAAAGCATAGACAGTTTCATTTCTTCTAGAAGAAGCAGGGTCATGAGGAGTTGAAACATTTTTGTGATGACCTCGGTTATGTTCTATATAAAAGTGCATGTAAAGTGTAGATAAAAGCAAAAGTTTTGCAAAAATTCTTTCATGGGGTTTTACTCTGTGCCCTAATTCATGTGCAACATTAATTCCAAAAACTCCATTTAAAACCCCCATGGTAGTTATATATCCTGAAATTTCTAACCATGATAAATTGGGAGTTTGGAGCCTAATCAAAAATAAATATAATAACGCAAATTGAATAGGAACTACCAAATACACCAAAATATCATAATAAAAATCATCTTTGACAAGCTCTTCTTCCATTTTAGATAAATTTTTTTCATCAGGCTTAAAAAAAAGTTCTAAAAGTGGTATTAATCCAAATGCAAAAAATAGCAAAAGAAAGCTTTTGATTCCTGTTGAATGAAAAGAAACAAAAGCACAATAGGGAATTAAAATTACCCAAAGATATTTAAGTTTTCTTGCCATAATCTAAACAATTTTATGCAAATATAATCCAATTAACTACAAATCGAACTTTTTTTTCAAACTTTTAGGCAATTATTGGGTTGCATGCGTGAGGGATGCGGAGGGTTTAGCACTGCCTTTGACTGCGAAGTATGAGCAGACAAAGGATTGCCGAAGCGATAGCGAAGCCCGTAGCAGCCCGACCCGAAGCGAAGCAAGGGGCACGCCCAAATAAAATTTTATAAACTATAAAATTTCGTCTAAAAATACAATTTTCTCAAATTCTTCTTTTAAAAAAGGCAAATCTAAAAAGGGGGTTCTTTCAAAAGTTTGAGTATAAATATTTTCTTTGTGGTTAAAACGAGTGGGATAGTAACACATTTCTATTATGGTTTCAGAAGCTTTGAGTTTTAATTCAGAAATATTGGATAAATGATTTCTTACTTTTTCGGTTTTACAAGATTGAATGACTTTTTCTAATTTATGGGAGTTATATTCAGAAGGTTGCCAATAATGATTGTTATTTTGAGAATCATGAAACTGAGGCATATCACCCGCTAACCATATAGAATTCAATCCATTATAAGGAAAAGGATCAATAGGTTCACAATTAAGCCAAACATTAAAATGAACATGAGGTACTCCAAAGGGAAAAGTAATCATTCCATCAATTCCGCTATATCCGGACAATGCTATAGGTTGGCCTCTTTGTACAATATCTCCTACCTTTACTAAGGTTCTAGCTAAATGTGCATAGGTAGTCATTAAACCGTTACCATGGTCAATAAAAATTTTTTTACCCCCTCTATTAAATTCAGAACGAATACTAACTACTTCACCGGGTGCAGCCGTGCAAACGGTACTACCCACAGGTATGGAAAAATCTGTTCCATTATGGCTGTTATAAGTTAGCTTTTTTCCTCTGAAGTCCAAAATTTGAGTTTTTTCCACAGACCAACCTTGTTCAATTGGGGTTTGTGTATGGTTAAATAAATTGGTAATTATGATAGTTTTATCCAAAAAGGGTTTTCCTCTCCAAAGTTTAGTTCCGATTTTGGGATACAATTGCTTTAAACTGGAAAGTCCAAATTTTGATCGGGGAATATCTTTTTCACCAAATAATGTAACTAATGCTTGTTGAAAACTTTGCTTGTAGGGAGCAAGCCCCATCACTTCAGCAAATAATTTTAAGTCATTAGACTTTTTTATCATTTAATACTTTTATTTTTTGCAAATATATGAAATATTGAATTTTATGTCAATAGAAACTGTAAAAAAATGAATTTTAATTTTTAAATTGAATATTTTGAATGAAATGATGTTTTGAAAATATATTTTTAAAGTGTTAAAAAGTTTCTATAATTTTGCTTTTGTTATGATGGAACAAATTTTTGAAATTGGTCAAAGAAATTATCCCATTGAAGATTGTTATATTGTGGGTTTTTTTGAAGATGGAATGGATAAAGAAATCCAATGGAACATTGTAGTGGAATTCCCGGGTGAAGATGTTTATGCTTCTTTTGAAAATATTTTAATTAATGGAGTTAGAAATTTTAACGACCTCCAAAACAAAGAATTTAATATTGAAGAAGATGATAGTGAGGAAAGTTTTGTTTATGAAGGAGTTGATGAAGAATTGATATTTGTTGATTCTATTGAATTTTTTGAAATTGATCATGAAAATGAAACTATTACTGTTCAAATTAATGGATTTGCTGCTGATGAGTTGCCCGATAATGAAGATTCTGAAGAAATGGAATTAGAGGGTGAAGATTTAGAAATAGTTTTGAATCCACAATTTGAAGGTATTTACTTCATAACTAAAAACAAAAAGAATGTTGAAAAATTTGTAAAAGATTTCATGAAAAAAGATTTGGATTCCGTTGATATTGAATATGAAGAAGAAGACGGTGTCTGGAATTGCATCATTACCTATAATTAATTTTTATGGATCTAAAATCCTCCAAAAATGACCCCAAAGTTATACAGGCTTGGTGTCTTTACGATTGGGCAAATTCTGTTTATAATTTAATCATTAATACAGCAATTTTTCCCATTTACTATGCTTCTGTAACACGTTTAAAGTTTGGAGGAGATACCATTCAGCTAATGGGATTATCAATATCTAATTCAGTTGCTTATACTTACGCTATTTCATTTTCCTACTTTATTATTGTTTTCTTATCCCTTTTTTTATCAGGTTTAGCGGATTATTCTGGTAGGAAAAGGCTTTTTATGCAAATATTTACTTATTTAGGTTCTATAGCTTGTATGTTATTGTACTTTTTTGAAGGTTCTAATGTTGAGTATGGTTTGGCTATGGTAATTCTAGCAAGTATTGGTTACGCAGGTTCTTTAGTTTTTTATAATGCATTTTTACCAGAAATTGTAACAAAAGACCAACTCGATGCTGTTTCAGCAAAAGGTTTTAGTTATGGTTATTTAGGTAGTTTAATTTTATTGATAATCAATTTATTAATGGTATTAAAGCCCTCTTTATTGGGTTTATCTGATTCCACTCAGGCTTCAAAAGTTAGTTTTTTGATGGTTGGAGTTTGGTGGGTATTCTTTGCTCAATTTGCTTTTAATAAGTTAAAACCTTATGAAAAACCTACACCTATTCAATTTTTTATGTTAAAAGAAGGAGTCAAAGAATGGTTAAAAACTTTACAAGAAGTTATAAAAACCCAGACCCTCAAACAATTTTTAATAGGTTTCTTTTTTTTATCTATGGGCGTTCAAACCATTATTTTGTTGGCTTCATTATTCGGAGAAAAAGAAGTAAAGATGGAAAGTACAGAGTTAATTCTCGTAATTATTATTGTCCAAATAGTTGGAATGTTAGGCGCATGGATATTTTCCAAAATATCTCAATGGAAAGGGACCCAAGTCAGCATTTTAATAGCATTATTTTTGTGGTTCTTTTTGTGTTTTAGAGCATATTTTGTGCAAGAGAAATATAGTTTTTTTGCGTTAGCAGGTCTTTTAGGGTTAATTATGGGGGGAATACAGTCCCAAAGCCGTTCTTTTTATTCTAAATTATTGCCCGAAGCCAATCAAGACAACGCCTCTTTTTTTAGTTTTTACGATATACTAGAAAAAATGGCTATCGTTATTGGAACGTTTTCTTATGCAACTATTGAGAACCTAACGGGCAGTTTAAGAAATTCTATAGTAGTTATGAGTATATTTTTTGTAATTAGTTTTGTGTTTATTTATCGTATAAATTTTGCTAAAAAGCATGAAATTGCAAATTAGTTTTCAAAAAAATCCTATATTTGCAACAAAATCTTAATTTTGAATTTAAAAAATCCAGTATAAACTTATGACAAAAGATATATTAATTGTAGTGGGTTCCACAGAAGACATAGTTATTTTGAAAGAAGCTATTAACTTTTTAGAAAAAATTGGAGTAGCTTATGACGTAGTGGTTTGTCATCCCCAGTTAAGCCCTGGAGAATTTTATAATTTAGGCACAAATGCTCATAAACAAAATTATAAAGTAATTATTGGAGCATCATCGGATTGTCCTAGTATAGCAGGTAACTTTGCGGCATTAACACCACTACCCGTAATTTCTGTACCTATTGTTAGACATCATCCTGTGGGTGGTTTAGATGCAATTTTAACATCTCTACAAATGCCAGAGGGAGTTCCTGTAGCAACAGTAAGTACCAACACACCTCAAAATGCAGCTTTATTAGCTTTACAAATGTTAGCAATTGCTCACCCTTCTTATCAAGAAATTATTATTGCATACAAAAGAAAACTTAATGAAAATATTTTAGATCAAAACAAACTTTTACAATCTAATTTTCAAAATTTGATTTCATAAGTCTATGGTAAGGTTATATTTTCTTTTGCTTTTTGTGGTTGTTTTTTTACTGAATTGTGATAGGGTCAAAGGTCCATTTGTTGAAGTTCAACAAGATATAGACACTACTTGGAAACCTGTTTTTCCTGAAAGGACAAATCCTGTAAAGAAAGTTTTACTGGAAGATTTTACAGGACATCAATGTGGGAATTGCCCAAGAGCTCATGAAGAAGCAGTAAATTTAACTAACCAATACCCTGGTAGAGTAATTGTTTTAAGTGAACATGTTGGATATTTTGCGGAAGTTAGAACCTCAGGAAAATATACCTATGATTTTAGAACTACCATAGGCAATGAAATAGATAATGAATTTGGTGCTGCTGCTGCAGGACTCCCCAAAGGTATGATTAATAGAATTACTTACAATAATTCGAAAATTCATGATAGAAATGTTTGGAATACTATTATCTCCCAAGCTTTACAAAGTCCTATTCAAGCAGATATTCAAATCTTATACAAGTGGAATGATTCCAAAGAGAAATTAAATGTAGCAGTGCAATCCAAAAATATTCAATCTTCAAGCCCTAATTTAAAACTAATCGTTTATTTAGTAGAAGATTCAATAATCAATTGGCAAAAAGATTATAGTAAAAGTCCTCAGGATATTGCTGATTATGACCACAGACATGTTTTAAGGGCTTCTTTCAATGGAACTTGGGGTGATAATGTTACTTGGAATAATAGTCTATTTGAAAAAAAATATGCTTTGAATATCAATCCTGAGTTCAATAAACAAAAACTATCCATTATTGCAGCTCTTTATGACAATAGCTCCAAGGAAGTTATTCAAGTAGAAGAAGTTAAAATTCAATAGTTCCATGAAACATGAGCAAAATGAAGACAAAGTTTCTGGTAAATTAATTTTAGAGGCATTAAAGGGTTTTGGCTCCAATTTGGAATGGATATTAACAACGTTCCAAAAACACGGAATACCAGAAATTAATATTCATAAAGATTATAGTTTATCGGATTGTATTCAAATGCTTGAGATTCTCAAAAACGAATCTGGAACTAATACTTTGTTTAAGTTAGGATTAGAAACTTCAAAAGTTTACAAAATACCCCCAATTTATAATCAATTTAAAACCCCTCATGAAATTTTTCCTTTTTTGGATTATGCCTATAAATTGAATATAAAAACTTATGAAAATAATACTTATTATTATTATGAAAAATGGAATGACCAACAAGCTATTTTAAGAGCTTCCACTCCTTTTCACTGTGAATTTCAAAAAGGGTTCTTAACAGGATTACTTCATTATCACTTTAATTATAATTTATCTCAAATTGAAATTCTACATTATCCAGAATTAGCTTGTAGAAATTTTGGTAATTCATACTGTAATTATTTAATCTCTTGGTAAAAAATAATCATGCAAAAAAAAATAGACTTTTTAGTGATTGGAACTGGTGTGGCGGGTTTAAGTTTTGCACTTAAAGCCGCAGAAATCGGTAAAGTTTTAGTATTATCAAAATCCAATATCAACAATACCAATACCAATTGGGCTCAAGGTGGAATCGCTGGAGTAACCTCCACAATTGATAATTTTGAAAAACATATTCAAGATACTTTAATTGCAGGTGATGGACTTTGTAATGAAAATATTGTAAAAATTGTAGTTACTGAAGGTCCACAAAGAATTCAAGAATTGATAAATTGGGGAGTCAATTTTGATAAAAATCCTGATGGTTCATTAATGCTTGGTAAAGAAGGTGGGCATTCTGAATATCGTATTTTGCATTCTCAAGATGCTACTGGTGCTGAAATTCAAAGAGCTTTATCCGAGAAAGTTTTAAAACACCCTAATATAGAAGTATCAGAAAACTTTTTTGCTATTGATTTACTTACTCAGCACCATTTAGGAAGATATGTAAACAAAGGTTATAAAGATATAGAATGCTATGGAGTATATGCTCTAAACATTCAAACTCATGAAATTATTACGATTCTTTCCAAAGTTACAATTTTAGCTACGGGAGGTGCTGGAAATGTTTATTATAACACTACCAATCCATCAGTTGCTACTGGTGATGGGGTTGCAATGGCTTATAGAGCGAAAGCTCAAGTCGCCAATATGGAATTTTATCAATTTCATCCTACTGCATTATATGACCCATCAGGTGCTAGACCCGCATTTTTAATCACAGAGGCTTTACGTGGTAAAGGGGCTATTCTTAAATCTTCTTACGACAAAAAAGAATTTATGTACCAATATCACCCTAAAGGTAGTCTTGCCCCTAGAGACATTGTTGCAAGAGCAATTGACAACCAAATGAAAATCTCTGGTAATGATTTTGTTTACTTAGATGCTACTCATATCCCAAAAGAAGAACTAATTCATGAATTTCCTAATATTTACAAACATTGCCTTTCCAAAGGTATTGATATTAGTAAAGATTATATTCCCGTTGTTCCAGCTGCTCATTATATGTGTGGTGGTATTTTAACTGATGAGTTTGCAAGAACTTCTATTCATAGATTATATGCTATTGGTGAATGTGCTTGCACTGGCTTACATGGAGCTAATCGATTGGCTTCCAATTCTTTATTAGAGGCTATTGTTTTTTCAGATAGAGCCTTTAAAAATATTCAACCTCATATCCAAAATTTAGATTTTCAAAATAATATACCTGATTGGAATGATGATAATACAGAAAAAACTGATGAGTGGATTTTGATTTCCCATAATTTCAAAGAACTTCAAAATATAATGACCAATTACGTGGGCATCGTCCGTAGTAATTTACGTCTTGAAAGAGCACAAAGAAGAATCAATCTTATTTTTAACGAAACACAAAATTTTTATCAAAAAACGAAAATAAGTCCTGAACTTTGTGAACTAAGAAATTTGATTACAATTGGATATTTAATTATAAAATCTGCTCAGCACAGAATGGAAAGCAGAGGGCTTCATTATAGTGTGGATTACCCCAATAAATTACCAGATATTTTTGATACTGTCTTGTAATGATTAATTTAAAATTGTAAATTACTTTATGTTTGTATAAGTTTTTTATCAAAAAATTTGCAAATTCATAATCTATTATTTATAATTGCGTTTAAAATCTTAAAATTTATGACAGTTCACGAATGGTTTGATAAATATGGTGAAAGCCATCAAAATCCAACAAATAAAACAATACATTGGATTTGTATTCCTCTAATTATGTTTAGTTTAATGGGAATGCTTTGGACTATTCCTTTACCAGCATCTATTCAAGTGCATCCATTAATTAATTTTGGAACATTTTTGATTCTTGGTGCATTGATTTTCTATTTAAGATTATCCATTCCACTAGCATTAGGAATGCTTTTTGTTGGTAGTGCAATGCTTTATGGAAATTATGTGTTATCTCAAAACACTGAAAAATTATTCTTGATAAGTTTCGCTATTTTCTTTTTAGCTTGGGTTGGTCAATTTATTGGACATAAAATTGAAGGTAAAAAACCCTCTTTTTTTGAAGATTTACAGTTTTTATTAGTCGGTCCTATGTGGTTATTAGGATTTATTTACAGAAGTTTAGGTATCAAATATTAAATAATTTGTAAATTTGTAACTTTAAAATTTGTTCATGTTCAAAAACTTTTTTTTAATCATTTTTTCAATTTTTACATTGCTTATAGTAAGTTGCAATAAATCTGAAGAATTACCCGATAAAAGCCAAACAGATTTTCATGGAAATTTAGATGTATCTGTTACAAGACCAATTTCTGGTCCAGGGCCTAATATGTTAGTTCATATTTACATAAGTGAAAATCAATTTATTAATAGAATTCCTTATGCTTCAGGAAAAACTGATAACGATGGTTTAGTTTCGTTTAAAAAAATACCAGCGGGTTCATGGTTTGTGGATTGCACAATCCCTTTTGATACCACGCTTTATGATTCTACCAGAGTCGGAGTTATTAAAGACCAAACTACTTTTGTTGCTTTAGAATTACAACCTAGATAAATTTGTTTGGAAAATTATATTTGCTTAACTATACAAATTCCTGAAAATGAACAGGATAATTTGGTATATTTTCTTTCTGAAAAGAACGCTGAAGGTTTTGAACAATCTTCAGAGGAATTGAAAATTTACTTTAAAGAAAGTGAATTTTCAATAAAAGAAATTCAAACTTTTATTGAAAATTATTCATACCAAATAGAAACAATTTTTCCAACGAATTGGAATGAAACTTGGGAGTCTAATTTTCCTATGGTTACAATAGAGGGAATTTGCGAAATTTATGCATCGCATCATCACCCAAATTTGAATCAGCCTTATTCCATTCATATTCAGCCACAAATGTCTTTTGGTACTGGGCATCATTTTACCACTCAATTAATGATTAAGTTAATTCATGAAGTTAATTTAGAAAATAAAATCATTTTGGATATGGGTGCTGGAACGGGTATTTTGGGCATTTTTGCATTGTTAAAAAATGCCTTAAAAGTTACTTTTATTGATATTGAGGATTGGGCTGTAGAAAATATTAAAGAAAATCTTTTACTCAATAATTTGCCCAACCAAATGGCAATATGTGGTGATCATAACTCTATAGATGGGATTTTTGATGTAATTTTTGCAAATATCAATAAAAATATACTTCTACAACATTCTAGCATTTACTATCAACATCTTAAAAATCAAGGAGATTTATTTTTAAGTGGTTTTTTTGATTTTGATGAAGAAAGTATTTTGGATACCTACTTGCCTTTAGGTTTTTCATTATTAAAACGTTATGAATCAAATGGTTGGATTGCTTTGCATTTAATTAAATTATGAAAACTGAAGAAGACAACAAAGAATTTTATTATTTTGATAAAGAATCATTTAGCTATAAAAAAGAACCCAAGAATTGGATTTATTATCTACGTACTTATTGGATTCTTATTATTTCGTCTGGATTTTTTCTAGTTTTTTTCATTTATTTATTTTTGAGGTTTTATAATGATTCTTCTGTAATTGATATCGAACAAAAAAATCAGCAACTTGAACAACAAATAGCTGAAAACGATAAAGCCATTTTAGAAATTAAATCTCTTTTAGATACCCTCAATGAAAAAAACAAAGTAGTTTATAAATTGATTTTAGGTTCTGATTATGAGGAAGATACTACCAATAGTGAAATGGATAGTTTATCATTAAAAGAAAATGCTACCTGGGAAGCGATTGAAGAAGAAATCAAAAAACTTCGCGAAAAAGTATATGACCAAACCAATAACCAATCTATGTTGTATCAATTAGCAACTGAAAAAAAGGCGGAGATAAAAGCAATACCTTCTATCAGGCCAATTCCCTCCGAAATTATTAGTGGTTTTGGTTTAAGAATTCACCCTGTTAGAAAAGACTCTGCTCAACATAATGGTACTGATTTTAAAGCAGATGTTGGTTCAAATGTTATGGCAACAGGTGATGGTTATGTCATGGAAGTTGGGAATAATCCCAATGAAGCAGATGGCATTTATATCATTATAAATCATGGTTTTGGTTACACTACAAAATATAGCCATCTTTCAAAAGTTTTGGTTCCAAGGTATGCCCAAGTGAAGAGAGGTCAAATAATAGCCAAATCTGGAAAAACTGGAATTGTCAAAGGACCTTGCTTACACTATGAAATTAGAAAGAATTATAAACCCGTAGACCCCATTGATTATTTCTTTTCAGATTTATCCGCTGATGAATTTCCTAAAATCAAAAAGCAGAATCAAACCGTTAATGAATCCATGGATTGATATTTCAATAGGATAAAAGTTAATCAACGGGGTCATACCCACATCCACCCCATGGGTTACATCTTAAAATCCTCTTGAATGCTTTCCAAGACCCCTTAAAAACTCCATGTTTTTGAAGGGCTTCAATTGCATAATGAGAACAAGTAGGAGTATATCTACAAGAATTTGGAATTATCGGAGAAATTGCTACTTGATAAAATTTAATGAGAAATATCAGAATGGTTTTCATTGAATTGTTTGTATAAATTTATAGGAACGATATTTAATGATTTTGGGCTTAAGGGTTTGGGTTTTATCCAATCAATATCTTTTTTTAACCAGATATATAATAAGCCCAAAGCCAAAACTATTATAAAAAACAAAATTTCAAATAAACTAAAATAATTCCATGAAGTGTTATAAGCTATAATTTGCTTGTCAAAAAAAGAGAAAGCCCAAGGAAAAATTAAAATGAGTTCCACATCAAAAATTAAAAATACTAAACCCATAACATAAAATCGAATGTTAAACTGGCTCCAAGCGTTTCCAACTGGATCTTCACCACATTCATAGTGAGTGTTTTTCTCAGGATTAGGTCTATGGGGTCTTAATAGCCAGGAAGTTAGTAATCCTAATATGATAAAAATCAATCCAAAAACAAAATATAATATACCCTTACCTAACTCTGTAATTTCCATTTTGTTACTTTATCTAACGTTAGTGATCTGAAATTGGTGATTAAACTTTAAATAAAAGATTTCATTAGAAGAAATTGAATCCAATTGATTAGAATAAATAATGGGTATTTCATTGTTTTTTAATGAATTAATTAAAGGTATAAAGGCTATTGTATCTTGTGATTGCCAAAAAAATAAAATACTATCATTTTCTATAACAGCAATTTTGCTAACCGCTTGAAGATGTGGAGCAATCTTTTGTAATTTCTTTATGGGCATAAATGCAATACATTCAGAGATATTATTTTTATTCCAATCTAAACCATTTAATGCTACTTTAAAGCCTTTACCCAAAACTTTTCTAGCATAAATTACATTTCTATCTTGCCAACTGGGATTTTTTTTAAACCAATAAATTGCGTAGTAAAAAACTCCAACTAAAAGAATACTCAATAGAACCACTAATAAACCCATATTTTTTGTCATAAAATAGGATTTAAGATTTTACCAGAATGAATATAAGCAATCAAAGTATCATCAATTAAAGATTTATTTAGCATCTCAATATGCTTTTCATGATGAGTATCTGTTCCTACAAAATCCACTAAATTATTTTTCATAAGAAATTTTGCAATGGATTTGGGTTTTTCTGTATAATAACCCGATAAAGAATTAATATTGATTTGAAACAATAAACCTAGTTCCTTTAGTTCAAAATATTGTTCTTTATGATTCCATAGGTATAAATATCTTTCAGGATGAGCAAAAATAGGTTTATAACCTTTCATTAAAATATCAAAAATAATTTGTTTAAATCGATCAGGTTTAATATGGTGTGAAGTTTCAATAAGTACAAAATTTTGCTTGCTAAAAGACAATAATCCACTATTGAGGTGATAGGAAAAGCCTTCATCTAGCATATATTCTGCTCCGTATTCTAATTGGATAGAAATATTTTTTGAGGACAAAAAACTAAGTAGAGATTCATAGTTTTTTTTAATTGTATCACTTGTATTAGGGTAATTTATATTGATATGAGGAGTAGTAATAAGCTTTTTATAACCCAAATCTTTTAAAGCTTGAATTAAAAATTCACTTTCTTCAAAATTTTGAGAACCATCATCTAAAGCAGGAATTAAATGTGAATGTATATCGTGTTGTAAAAGTTCAACAACTTTCTTGGGAGTATTTTCTTTTTTAAATATAGATTTAAATAGATTGATCATATTTAAGATTTAAAGTAATTTTTAATCTTTTTTAATAATGAAACATTTTCGTTTTCAACATAATAACCAGAATTGTACCCGTAACCATAGCCATAGCCATAACCATAGCCATAGCCATATCTTGAAGTGTTTGCTTCTAAATAATTTACAAGTAAATATAAGTGTTTTAAATCATGTTCATTTTTTAATACTTCTGCATTTTTCAAAAAGTTTTTATCAGATTTATTAGCACGATAAACATACAAAGCAATATTCGCTAATTTAAGCACAGGTATAGTATCGGTAACAAGACCAATTGGAGCTGTATCACAAACAATGATATCATAATCCGATTTTAATCTTTCTAATAAATCAACAAATTCTTGAGAATTAAGCATTTCTGAAGGATTTGGAGAAATTGGACCGGAAGTAATTATGTCTAAATTAGGGTAACCTGAAAATTGAACAAAATCTTTAAAATCCAATTTAGGGTTGACTAACAAATTAGATACTCCTTTTTCATTTGATAAATTAAAAGCTAAATGTAAACGGGGTTTTCTTAAATCTAAATCTAATAAAATGATTTTTTTATCCAGTAGAGATAAAACACCAGCCGTATTTACTGAAATAAAAGTTTTTCCTTCACCAGAAGTTGTTGAGGTTATAGACAAAATTGGTTTCTCAATTTTTGCTAATGAAAACATAATATTTGCCCGAAGAGTTCTAAAGCACTCTGTAAGGTGAGAACGAGGATTTGTGATTACTTGCATACTTGCATCGTCAGAAACTTGGTTAGACCTAATAACAGTACCTAAAATGGGTATATCAGTAGATGCTTCAACTTCTTCACGGGTGGTCAATGTTCTATCGGATAAATATTTAATCAAAATAAATCCAAACCCTAAAACTAAGCCAATAAAAGCAGTTATAACATAAATTTGTTTAGGATTAGGAGAAATTGGGATTCTGGGCATAGTAGGTTTATTTAACACCCTACTGTTAGAAACAATAGAAGCCTTTTGGATAGAGGTTTCCATTTTTTTATCTAAAAGAGAATAATAAATTTTTTCATTGAGTTCAAAGGGCTTTTTATAAGTAGATAAATCTCTCTCAAGAGATGGAATGCTTGATAGGTTTATATTTGCTTCAGCAGATTTTTGCTTAATATAAATAAGTTTTTCTTTATTTTTTTCTTTTGCATTTTCAATACTTTCTAAAAGAACTTTCTTGGATTCAGAAACTTGGTCATTAATTTTTTGTATTAAAGGGCTATTGATAGTATGTTTTTTGAGTAAAATAGACTTTTGAACCAATAATTGGTTTAACTGATTGATATTCTGAACGAGAATTGGGTCAATCAATCCTTCCATATTAGGAGCAAAAACAATATCTTTATCTTGAGGATTAATTTTTAATTCAACATACTTTTCTAAATCAGTCAGAGTTTTATCCGAGAGTTTAATATTGGAAATTTCAGTTTCAAATTGAGAAATTGTAGTTAAAATGCTTTGTTTCTTTGATTGTATTGCAGGGATTTCATATGTTTTTTCAAATGATTCTAAATCAGTTTCAGACTTTTGTAGTTTTTGAGAAAAATCACTAATTAAAGTATCAATAAACTGAATTTTTTGGTCTAAAGAACGTTTTTTTATAGTAAGTTCATCTTCTAAATATACTTTTAATAAATCTTGTAAAAAGTCATAAGCTCTTTCGGGAATTACATCTGTTACAACGATTTTAAAAATTCCGGGTTTATAAGGAGCAAAGTTAATGGTTTTTGAATAGTAAGAAAATGCTTCTTCTGAAGATTGTACATAAACATAATAAAGTTCAGAAGAAATAACCCCTTTCTTGCTAACTAGAATATCACTACCTTTATACTTAATTAAGTTATCAAATAAACCTTTGATAGTATCTTGCTGATTTACCCAAAGGATAAATTCTTTTTGGTTAATGGGTTTAATATTGATGTAAGTATTATATAATTTAAAATTGGTACTATCGTACCTGAAGATTATAGGACAATTTTTATAAAACTCTGTTTTTCCAATTTTTCCAATTGTAAAATATTTGATATCTAATTTTAATGATGAAATTACTTTATTGATAATTTCATTAGATTTGATAACTTCAAGTTGTGCCTCTAACTCCTCTCCTACTTGATCTAAAGCTTTTTTTTCTAATGTAATTTCTGATTGTAACTCAATTTTTAGTACTGATTCTGATTGATACTGATATTCAACATATCTTAAGTAAATAAAACCACAAAAAACCCAAAAAAATGTAAAAATTATTGGAACATAAAAATATTTCCATAAATATTTTAAAAGTCTTTGAATTTCAAAATTTTGGTTATTTTTATCCATAAATTACCTAAAGCTTTGTAATCTGAAATAAATAATTAAAATACCTCCAATTGTAGAAACTATGGATGATAATTGTAACCAAGGTAATACATTTCTTGTAAATAACGCAATTGGTTTGGGTCTTAAATATATTATATCCCCATTTTGAACAATCAATTCCTCAGCTTTTAAGATGTTTTGTTTCGTTAAATCCACCCAAATAATTTTCGGTTTTTTTAAATCTCCTCTTATAATTTTCAATCTATCTATTTTGGCAAAATTATTTATACCTCCAGCAAGTCCTATTACTTCCATTAAATGCATTCTATCATGGGTTAGTGAAATTGCACCTGGCTTATTAAATTCTCCAAATACATAAACCTTCATGGATTTATTGATTACGTTAATCTTAGGATCTACATAAAAGTTGGCATATTTTTCTTCTAAAGTATCAATTAGTTCATAGGATGTTAAACCTTCTACTTTCAATTTCCCTAATAAGGGTAATAAAATCTCTCCATTATTATTTACGAAATAATCTTTTGTAACAGTTGCAACCTCCTCAGTTATAGGTTGATTGATATACTCTATAGAAATATTATCACCAATTTTAATTTTGGGTATGTAATATGTTGTGTCTTTAGAAGAAGGATATCTAGTAATACTTTTACCTTCTACTTTTAATGATTTATATAAATCCTTTTCATTATCTGTCTGTAGCAACATCATTTTACCACAACCAGATGCAAGAATAAAAATTATAATAATTATTAGTGAGTGAATTTTCATTTTTTGGTAAAATTTTTAACTTGTTTAACAAGCTCTATAACATTTTCTCTAGGGGTATCTGGATAAAGACCATGACCTAAATTTACAATATGATTTACAGGAAGTGATTCTAAAAATTGATTTACTTTTTGATTTAAATAGTTTTTTCCTGCATATAACAAACAAGGATCTAAATTGCCTTGAGTAGTTTTGCTAATTTGTTTTTTTGAAAAATCCAAAGGGACATTCCAATCTAAACCTATAGCATTACAATTTATGTTGTTAATTTTGTTCAAGGAAAAATTTGCACCTTTAGCAAATACAATTTTAGGTACTTCATGAATAGAATCACATATTTTTTGTATATAAGGTAAAGACCAAGTTTCAAAGTCTTCTTTAGATAAAATGCCAGCCCAAGAGTCAAAAATTTGAATTACATTGACCCCTTTTTCAATTTGACCTTTCAAATAGATAATGCTAGCATCGGTAATTAGGTCTAAAAATTGGTGGGCAAACTCAGGATCTTGATATAAAATTCTTTTAGCTTGAGAAAAAGTTTTAGAACCTGAACCTTCTGTACAATAAGCAAAAATTGTCCAAGGAGCACCACAAAATCCAATTAAAGGTATTTTGTTTTGTAGTTTTTCCTTAGTGATTTCAATAGCTTCTAAGGTAAATCGTAAATTTGATTGATAAAGATTTGGTAATTGTAATTTTTTTAAGTCTTCTTTATTTCTAATGGTATTAGGGAAAAATGGGCCTTTTTTTTCTTCCATGATATAATCACAATTCATGGATTCTGGCACAACCAAAATATCAGAAAAAATAATTGCAGCATCTACCTCTAAAATATCCACCGGTTGGAGAGTAACCTCAGCAGCATTTTCAGGATTTTCTAATAAACCTTTAAAACTTCCAGCTTTTTCCCTAACTTTTCTGTATTCCACTAAAAATCTACCTGCTTGCCTCATAAGCCAAATTGGGTATCTCTCTGTTTTTTCCTGATTTAAAACTTTTAGCAAAAGGTCATTCTCAATGTTTTGAATTTTCATTTAGATAATTACTTGCAAAATTATTTATTTTTTTGATATGTTGAAATACTAATTTTTTTTTGTATTTTTGTGATGTTAGAAAATTTATGCAGCAACACTTAGAATCAGCATCAGAAGGTAGTCATTTTCAGAAATATTCTATTTCTCCTTCACTCCTACAAGTTACGCAAGAGTCCGCTGTTCAAGTTAAAAAAGAAAAAAAAATTATTAGAATTGGAATACCAAGAGAATCCTCTTCACAAGAAAGAAGAGTTCCTCTTACACCTGCAGTAGTTGATGTTTTGGTAAATAATGGTGCTGAAGTTTTTGTTGAACATGATGCGGGTCTAGACGCAGGTTTTTTAGATAGAGATTATTCAGAAGCTGGTGCATTTATAACTTATTCTAAACCTGAAGTATTTGAAAAAGCTGATATTATCATTAAAATTGAAAGACCCAATTATCAAGAAATTGAATATCTAAGAAATCGTCAAATTTTAATTTCTGCATTGCATTTGGGAAGTTTAACATCAGAATTTTTAAAAACGATTACTCAAAAAAATATTACAGCAATTGGATATGAATTTTTAAGAGGCGAAGATGGGAGTATTCCTATTATGCAAATGATGTCAGAAATAGCTGGAATTAATGCTATTCATATTGCTGCTGAACTTTTAACCTCTAATAAAGGAGGCAAAGGTATGCTTTTAGGAGGAATTACAGGCGTTCCACCTTCTATCGTTACAATTATTGGTGCAGGAACTGTAGGCTTAAATGCCGCACGTTCTGCTTTAGCACTTGGTGCTACGGTTAAAGTTATTGATGAAGAAGTATATAAATTAAGACGTTTGGAAGAAAAGCTGGGTACAAAAATTTATACTGCTGTTACACAACCTCAATTTATTGAAGAAGCTGTTATTTCCTCCGATGTTATAATTGGTGCAATCTATAAACCGGGACATAGAACACCTTGTTTGGTTTCTGAAAATATGATTAGCAAGATGAAAGAAGGTTCAATTGCCATTGATATTGCAATAGACCAGGGAGGTTGTTTTGAAACTTCTAAACCCACTACCCATGAAAATCCCATTTTTGTGAAACACGGTGTAATTCATTATTGTGTACCCAACATTGCTTCTCGTGTGCCTTATACAGGCTCAATTGCTTTAAGTAATATTTTGGGTTCCATTATATTGAAAATTATTCATTATGGAGGTATAGGCGTTTTACAAAATTCCACAACCATTAAAAATGGCATCTACACTCATCATAAGCATATCACCAACCGCTACTTAGCGAGAATTTTTGGAATGGATTATATTGATATTAACTTGTTGCACGCCACCAATTTATGATGTATGTCCTATTTAAGAAAATTGTGGAATGAAATTTCTGAAGACTGGAAAAATATTTTTATCCAACAATTTTCTATTCCTGTTTTAAAATTTTCCAATTGGAATACTTTATTTATTTCTCAAAAGTTTTTAGAAAATATTTATTTCTCTGAATCTATTGATATTCAGAACTTTAAAGTTAATGAACTGTCTGGTTTAAAACTCACTCCCTACCTCAAAAAACTTCGCATTTCCAATACTATCCTTGATAATCTTGACGGAATTGAAAAATTATATTTTTTAACAGAATTGATTGTTACTAAAAATGTCATAAAAAATATTTATCCAGTATATTTTCTTAAAAATTTGAATTTATTGGACATTTCTTACAATCAAATTTCTTATTTATTTCCGCTTTTCTGCTCAAACTTAGAAGTTTTGTACTGCAATCATAATAAAATCAAATCTTTAGATGGATTAGAAAATGTTCAAAACTTAAAAATAATAGATGCTTCTTACAATAAATTAACGGAATTAGATTTTACTTATTGGAAAAATTCACCTTATGAAATTTGGGTAGCTCATAACAAAATTGAAAAATTAATGGGATTTGATGGGCATTTTACTCAAACCCTTGAAATATTAGATTTATCTCATAATCCTATTTACTTAGAGGATTTACCTTTAAATTTTCAAAATGAATTAATACATGAAGGTATAAAAGAGAGACAATCACAGAATTAGCAGTAATTAATGCGAGTTATGCGTGAGGGAAGCGGAGGGCACATAGTGGCACTGCCTTTTTTCGCTTTTGAAAAAAGTGGAAAAAGGATTGCCGAAGCGAAGCGGAGCCCGTAGCCAGCCCGACCCGCAGTGAAGCAAGGGACACGCCCTCATCAATCTACTTTTTTCTTATTCCAGTAAACCGGATTTACTAAATTTTGCCAGTATCCAAATTCACTTCCTAAATCTATGTTTTTTAAAAATTCAATAAAATCGGATTTAGAATTAAAAGGATAGGCTATTTCGTCATATTCATCGTAATTGACACGAATGAAAACACCATCTTTATACATTAAGCCAACGCCTATACGTCCTCTACAACTGTAAGTTTTTCCGCTTTCTAATTGAAGAAGTATAAATTGGATTTCTTCTTGGTTTAAAGATTTTTTATTTTCCATCAATTATTTATGGATAATAATTTCCACTAATTCAATACGAATAGGGGTAGCCTCAATAATTTTAATTTTTAGATTTTCAAATTCAATGATTTCATCTTTTTGAGGGATTAATCCGCTAGTATTAGTAATAAAACCAGCCAATGTGGTGTACTCACCTTCTGGTAAATTGAGTTCATATTTTTTATTGAGATAATCAATTTCGTGTCTAGCTGAAAAAATAAAATGATTTTCAGAAACTTTTTTTTCTGTGAGACCTTCTTCATTGGATTCATCAAATTCATCGTCTATATCGCCAATCACCGATTCAATTAAATCTTCAACAGTTACTAAGCCCGAAGTTCCGCCAAATTCATCTAAAACTACTGCAATGCTTTTTTTCTTGGCATTAAACTCTGAAAGCAGTTGATGAGCAAGCATGGATTCAGGAACTTTAATAATTTTTTTGAGAATTTCATTTAAGTTTGAAGGTCTTTTCAGTAGATCCAAAACATGCACATAACCCACAATGTTATCTAAGGAATTTTGATAAACAATCATTCTAGAGAGTTCTGTTTCAATAAATTGATTTTCAAGTTCTTGAATTGAAATATTTGAAGGAACTGCAATAATTTCAGTTCTGGGAATCATGATTTCACGAATTTTTAATTCATTGAAATAAAGAGCATTAGAAAATATTTCAGGGTTAATTTCGGGTTCTTTTTCGTTGGATTGAAAGTTTTCTTCAATGTAAAATTGCAAATCCGTTTTGGTAAAAGCCTTTTCTTTTTCAGTTTCTTTTACTTTAAACAATGGAAATAAAATATTATGATTCAAAAAGTTAAGTAATAAAACAACTGGTTTTAACAATTTGGAAATCAAATAAATAATAGGTGTAGCAAAAATAATGGCTCTATCTGCATGTTTTTTGAATAAAACTTTGGGAATATATTCTGCAAAAAGTAAAACGATAAAAGTAGAAATAGCTGTTTGTAGTAAAGTATATTCAATACCAAGTTTTTTTAAATCGTAACCATGTTGAATGGCTAGATGATCAATCATAAAAGCCATAATCATGGAATAAATCACCAACATAAGGTTGTGGCTAATCAATAAAACAGAAATAAATTCAGGCACATTTTTATAAAAATAAGATAAAATTTTTCCAGACCAATCACCTTTTGAATTTTTTAATTCAATTTTAAAACGATTAGCAGAAAAGAAAGCAATTTCAGTACCCGATAAAAAACCGGTAATCATTAAAACAATCAAACAAAGTAGAATCCAATTAGTCATTATTTATATCGGGGTTTACGTCCGTTTGGGTTGAGTCATCATTTTCTGAAGAAGGATTTTGTGCAATTCTTGAATATCTCCTAAAGGAGTATAAAAAAGTAGAAAGTAATAAAGCAACCAAATATAAAATTTTTTCTCTCAAAGCTAAACTTTCATAGTTTGTAACGAAAATAAGGCTTATAAAAATGGTCATAAATAACCAAAAAAGTTCAATAATTTTCATAGTGCAAAATTACAAAAATTTACTTTAAAAAAAAGCAAGATACTATACCACCCATCATAATCCACTTTAAATAAGAGCTTGTTTGGGTATATTTTTCAATAAAAAAGCCTTTAATCAACAAGGTTCGGAGCACAAAAAACAAAGGTAAAATTACCAAAAATGTACTTATGAATAAATAGCTCCATAGATACTCTTGAAAAAGAATATAATGAAAAATAAATGGCATAGGAATACTTAAAATTAAAAAAATAATCAGGCTAAACAAAATAGTTTGTGTAAGTTTAAGACCTGCTATGATAGGAAGTGTTTTGAGAAAATTTTTTAAATCTCCTTTTACATCTTCAATGTCTTTGACAATTTCTCTTATCAAATTAATTTGAAAAGCAAAAATAGACATCCACATTAAAGGCAATTTAATATGAACTAACAATCCTCCACAAATTATTACCATGGAAGTTAAGGTACTAACAATAAGGTTGCCAATAATGGCATAGCGTTTAAAATAATAAGCATAAAAAAATAAAATTACAATAGATGAAAAATTGATAATCATAAACTTAATAGGCAAAAAAAGGCTGATTATAATAGCAAAAGAAATCATTACAAAATAAACAGTCCAAAATTTTTTGGAAGATGCATAAAAATTGACAAAAGTTTTATGGGGCTTATTGATTAAATCAATTTTATAATCATATAAATCATTAACAATATAGCCTGATGCCGTAACTATCAGAATAACAATGGATTGTAACCAATAATTGAACGAATAAATAAATTCAAAACTATAGAGAAAAGAAAAATAAGCAGCAACAGAAAAAGTTACCCAAGTAATCCATAAATTGATAGGTCTTGAGGCAAAAAAAATACCTTTAAGATTTTGTCTATTCAACATAAAATCAAAGATTGGCTATAACTTGGAGCAACTGAATAGCAATTTGTTCTTTATGAAGTAGTTCTGATTCGATAGTAAAATTAGGAGAAATAAAAAAAACTTTATTGGTATCATGCCCAAAAGTTGCACCTTCTTGCTGCATAGAATTTAAAACAATTAAGTCTAAATTTTTTTTCTTTAATTTAGATTTAGCATTTTCCAACTCATTTTGGGTTTCTAATGCAAAACCAATCAATTTTTGATGAGGCATTTTTTGTTTACTCAATTCCTGTAAAATATCAGGGTTTTTAGATAATTCTAAGTTCATGGTATCAGAATTATCCATTTTTTTTATTTTTTGAGTTGCATAATTTTGGGGTTTAAAATCAGCAACTGCGGCTGACCCAATGATGATTTCTGAGTTACGGAAATGATTTTGCATAGCTTCTAACATTTCTAAAGCACTTGTCACAGAAATCGTATTTAAATATTCAGGAATAGAAATGGTCAATGGACCTGAAATAACAGTTACATTTCCCCCCATTCTGTAAGCCCATTTGGCAATAGCAATGCCCATTTTTCCTGTTGAATGATTTGAAATAAATCGAACTGGGTCAATAGCTTCTTGTGTGGGACCCACATTGATTAAGATATTTTTTTTGTCTAAAATTTTGGGGGTTAAAGCAGAAATTATATATTCAAAAATTTTTTGGGGTTCCAGCATTCTACCCAAGCCCTCTAAACCTGATGCTAAAAAGCCTGATTCTGAAGGTAGAATTTGATAACCAAACTCTTTCAAAATTTTTAGATTTTTTTGGTTTTGCGGGGAAGCATACATTTCTCTGTCCATGGCTGGAGCAATCAAAATAGGACAAGAAGCAGAAAAAACTGTAGCGGTTAAAGCATCATCGCAAATTCCATTGGCTAATTTACTCAAAGTGTTCATGGTAGCAGGAGCAATAATGATTAAGTCTGCATTTTGAGCAATTTGAACATGTAGAGACCAATCTTGATTACCTGTAGATTCATGCCATAAATATGAAAAAACAGGTTTTTGAGATAAAGTAGAAAAGGTTAAAGAGGTTACAAATTTTTCTGCATTCTGAGTCATAATTACTTGAACATCAGCACCTTGATTTTGTAACAATCTTAATAAAAAAACGGATTTATAAGCAGCAATGCTACCAGAAACCCCTAAAAGAATTTTTTTTCCTTTTAGGGGTTGTTTACAGTCTATAAAAATTGAATTTATTCCTTCCACTCAATCAAATTATTTTGATACTCGTAAAGAGCAATGATAGTGGGTTTAGGCATTTGTTCATATATTTTTGAAACTTCAATTTGCTCACGATTTTCAACAATTTCTTCAACGCTATCAGAATAGCTGGAAAAATCCGTTAATCTAGAAACAATTTCTTGTTTCATTTGCTGAGCAATGATGTTTGAACGTTTTCCTGTAATCATTAAAGCCCTATAGATACTTCCTGTTTCATCAAGAATTTTAAATAAATCTAAAGGTTGAATATTGGGTTCTAATTTATCTGGTATATTCATATTACTGTATATTTTTTTTAATTTTTTCTAAGGATTTTTGGGCAATTGTGTAGCATTCTTCAGAATCTTTGAGGAATTTACTATTAGGATAACGATCAATAAATTTTTGATATAATTCAATAGTTTTTTCGTACCTCTCAATTTGTTTAGTTTCAATACTTAATTTAGCATATTCCAAAGAAGATTTAATCATTTTAAAAGAGGCTTCTTCACGATAAGGAGAACTGGGATAATCGGAAATAAAATTTTTAAAGGCTACAACTGCTGATTTATAATAACCAATCTTATAATACAAATTTGCTTGTTCATAAGCTTTAATCATTAATTTCTGGCGCAATTCTTTGATATGAGCTTCTGCTTTTTCTACCCTTGGAGACATAGGATATTGTTCAATAAAAAACTCAAAATTTTCAATGGCTTTTTGAGTTTCTGATTGGTCTAAAACATAACTCGCAGACATTGCTCTGTAACAATTAGCAACCATAAATTGGGCTTCTTCTGTAAATTCTGAATTGGGAAATTGCTTAACAAATTCTTCAAAATAAAATGCTGCGGTTACAAAATCATTCAAACCGTATTTACAATATGAATAAAAATACAATATTTTTTGATAACGAGCAGTTCCTCTATAAACCCCTAATAATTCTTCAAATAATGGCATAGCAGTTTCATAACTTTTTTTATTAAAAAAATATACTGCAGCAGAATCTTTTTCTGCTATACTTCCTTTTTTTGCCATTTTAGCATACTTATTGGAACAACTGATCCAAATGATAGCGCTGAGAATCAGCAATAAATATTTATGCATTATCAAAACGCAAAATTAATAAATAGCTTTCTTTTTTCCAATAATTTTTTGAAGATTAATAATTGCATAACGCATTCTACCTAATGCTGTATTGATACTAATATCATTCTTTTCTGCAATTTCTTTAAAGCTTAAATCTTCATAGTACCTTAAAAACACAACTTCCCTTTGGCTCGGAGGTAATAAATTGATTGCATTTCTTAGCATTTTTTGATTTTCTTCATTAATAATGTTTTCTAATGTAGAAGTTGCAAAGTCTTTCATTTCAATACAATCTTCGGACTCTTGAACACAAATTTTTTGGCTTCTTAGATAATCAATCGCTAAATTTTTACAAACCCTTCCAGCCCAAGCAGAAAATTTTTGGTGTTCTTTATAACTATTTTCACTAAAAGCATTATAAATTTTTATAATTGCATCTTGCAATATATCTTCCGCTAATTCTTTCTCTTTTACCACCAAATAAATAACCTGATGCCATTTATTTCTGTGCCTCTTAATAAGTGCATTGAAGAACGAAGTATGTCCTTCCATGAATTTTCTGATTAATTCCTCGTCGCTTAGGTTTTTGAACTTTGTTTGCATCTTTCTTTATTATATTTAACCTTAGCGTAAAATTTCTGTTCATTGGTGTTTTTGTAATTAGCGTAAAAATCTTATTCATTGAATGAGTATTGTTTTGCAAAGATAAACGGTTTATTTTATATTTTTATTGTGTCTTTTTACGAAAAAATGTTAAGTCATTAAAGTTTAACAATTTTTATTAAATGTTATGAAAATTGAAGATATTCGTTATTCTTGTTGGGATTGAATAATTTTGGGGTGGTTTTGGGATTTGCTGGCTATTTTAAGCCCATCTAAGTTAGGTTTTTGGAATGTCCAATATCAATTCAATAATTGGTACTTTTTTTGTAACTTTGGAAATTAATAAAATCATTCAATTATGATACACACAATTTCAAAATGGTTACTATTCAGTATTGTGGTTTTTGTGCCTCAGATGATTTCTAGTTATTCAACTCATATTGATAATTTAGAAACCTATGAGTTTAAAATCAAAGAAACTGCTTTTAATTTAGGGGAAAAAATTGTGCTGAGAGTTCATTACGGTTGGATCACAGCCGGTGATGCAACTTTTGAAGTGGACAATAAATCCAGAAAAATTGCTGATAAAAATTGTTTCTTATTAAAAGGATTTGGAAAATCTGCATCTACTTTTGATTGGTTTTTTGAAGTTCGCGATACTTTTTATAGTTATATGGACAAAGAAAGTTTGTATCCTGTTAAATATTATAGAGCGGTTCATGAAGGTGGATATCATTTTATAGATGAAGTAGATTTTTCTAAGGAAAATAAAATTATTAGCAAAAAAGGTGAATTTAAAGTTCAAGGAAAAACCCATGATATGTTAACATGTTTATATGCAACACGTTGTATAAATTTGAATGAGATGCCTGTAGGAAAACTAATAAAAGTGAAAATTTGGTTAGATAACGAATTATATGAGTTAGGTTTTAAGATTTTAGGTAGAGAAACTATTAAAACAGATTTAGGCAAATTCAAAGCCATTAAAATCCAGCCTCTTGTAGTTGCGGATAGAGTATTTAAAGATAATGAAGGAATGAAACTTTGGGTTACTGATGATGCAAATTATATTCCTTTAAGAATTGAGTCTCCAATTTTAGTGGGTTCTATAAAAGCTGATATTAAAGAAATGAATTTTTTAAAATATCCACTAACTTCTAAAATTAAGTAAGAACTTTATGAAATTTTCAATTGAATTATCAATAAAAAAATCTAATTTTGCAATATGAAATTCTGCATCGTTATAGTTATTTTTTTAATAGGTTTTTCTTTTATCCATGGACAGGATTTAGAAAAAACAGTTGACGGAACAGGTAAAGAAAATTATTTTGAGGGTTTAATTAAATATAATGTTGATATTACAGGAATTAAAGGAACTCCTAATAAAGAATCACAAGCATTTTTAGAAAAAAAGCCTTGTAAAAATATGGATATGTTTTTTAAAGGTTCTGATTTTATTATCAACTTATATAATGGTGAATTTCCTACTACAAGACTATTTATTGCAGACTCTAATAGAACATATACCCTAGATGTACAAAATAAAAGAGCCTTTCGTTTTGAACAATATGAAGCTGAATCTTCAACACCTCCTACTGCAATTGCTACAGGTAATAAACTGGTAGTAGCTGGCGTTGAATGTAAAGAATACAAAGTAGAAAAACCTAATAGAACAATTATTTATTATGTATCAGACAAATATCGTGTAAATACTAAATTGTTCAAAGGAAAAACTAGAGCTCAAGCGGCTTTTCTTACAAAAGGTTTAGACGGAAGAATTCCTTTAAAAACCATTCAAAAAGCAAATAATTTGCAAATCACTACGACTGCAATAAAAATTGAACCCCAAAAATTACAAAAAGAACAATTTAGAATACCCAATGGTTGGAAAATGTCTGGTTTGGATTTACGTCGTTAAGGGTATTTTCTCATTTATTTATGCTCAAAATCTTATTTTACCTTTACAAAACCATAGTTTTGAGCATATTGCTATTGATGAACAAAAAAATTTGTACTTACTGAACTCCAAAGAAGCTACATTAACCAAAAAGCTTTATAACTACCAAAAGTATGATTCAAGTATTACCATAGGGGGTAAAAATTTATCATTGAAAGAAAGTTTTGTGAAACCTAGTGAAATTTTAATCCCTGATAGCAAAACTTTATTTATTATTGATTGGCTAGCAAATGATATTAAGTTTTTAAATACCAATTTAAAAATTCAAAAAATTTGGAATTTAAACCAAATTCAAGACGAATACCAGCCTTTTCAGATTCAAAATGCAACTATTACTCCTACAGGTGAAATGTTTATACAAAACAAACTCAATTCAATGATTTACAGAGTGAATGTATTTGGAGAAATGGACAGAATAATTGGGGGTAATAACTTTGCTGAAGCTTCAATTACCGATAATGCCAATATGACTTGCACAAAAGAATGGCTTTATGTCTGGGTAAATAGTGAAAAAAAATTATACCAATTTGACCATAATGCTAATTTTAAAAAATTTTTTCAATTTTCAAACAATTTTGAAAATATTATTTCTGACAATCAGAACCTTATAGCATTCTATAAAAG
>CAZBPK010000118.1:0-10294 GCA_964493765.1 uncultured Bacteroidia bacterium
ATATAAACATAGGTTGGTTTTTTTCATACTCTAATACCCGATTTTTATAATCAATTCCAATGGAAAAGTATTGATTTTGAATAGCATGTATTTTTTTATGATATTCATGGAAAGCCTTTGGTAAATTGAAGTTTTTATTTATCATTTTACTTGCCATAAAGGGTATAGGCATTTTGTCTAATTCATAATTTTCTGAAAATAAACTTGCCATAGCAAAAAATTTACTTTCAATTTTTAGGTGTACTTCTGGGATTAAAAACTTATCTCCAATGTACATCAAGCCCATTTCATTTTTTTGATTTTATACCAAAGCGATAAAATCATATTTGGGTTCTGTTTGTTTGATATAAGCTTTTAATGTAACTTCCTTGAGCTGGGATGTGTTTTTTAAACTACTTTTAATATATTCCTCATTTATGCCACAAATCCATCTAAAAAAATGATTTTCAGAATTTTGAAAGACAAAATTTCTTTTATGTTTATTCCAACCTTCTAAATAGTTTTGGTTAAATATTGCCAAAAGTAAATCATAAATATTTTCATAAAATAAAAATTCAGAAATTAGAGAATCCCAATTCCAGTCTAAGGGTTTATTACAAGCAATGGCAAATCTTTTTGGAATAAATGCTTTTTTCAAGGATTATAAAAGAGATTTTAGAATTTGAGAGAATTTCCAAATATCATGAAAAGAGTTATACAAAGGTGCTGGAGCAACTCTAATAACATCGGGTTCACGCCAATCTGCTATTATTCCATTGGGTTCTAATTGTTCAAAAATGGATTTCGGATTGTTACTTTTTATTTTTATGGATAATTGAGCACCCCTATTAGGAGGAGTTATGATTTCTAAACGTTTATCTTCTACAAGTAAATCAAACAAAAATTGAGTTAATTCTTTAGACTTTTTAAGCCTTTTAGGATGAGTAGCTTCATAAAATATTTCCAAAGAAGCCAATAAAGGTGCAATCGCCAAAATAGGAGGATTACTCAATTGCCATGCTTCAGCAGTAGAAAATGGAACAAATTCTTTATCCATAAGAAACCTTGTTTTTTCTTCATGTCCCCACCATCCTTCAAATCTTGGAATTTTAGATTGATGATGTTTTTCGTGTATAAAAACCCCTGAAATACTACCAGGACCAGAATTTAGGTATTTATAACTGCACCAAGCTGCAAAATCAACATTCCAATCGTGTAGTTTTAATTCTATATTTCCTGCTGCATGTGCCAAATCCCAACCAATAATTAGGTTAAAATCCTTTGCTATTTTGGTGAATTTTTCAATTTCAAATGCTTCGCCTGAGTAATAATTAACACCACCTAACAAAATTAATGCAATTTCATGATGGTGTATTTTTAAGAAATTTTCAAATTGTTCTGGAGTAGTGCCTGTTTCGGTTCCACCAAAAGGTAATTCTATAACTGCATCATTATAACCATGAAATTTTCCTTGTGATTGAGCTGCATAAATATCAGAGGGAAAGGCTTTTTCTTCAATAAGGATTTTGTATTTTTCTTTTTGGGGTTGATAAAAAGAAACCATTAATAAATGTAAATTAACTGTAAGGCTATTCATAGGAACTACTTCTGAGGGCTTAGCCCCCACTAACCATGCTAATTTTTCTTGTGCTTGATGATGATATGGCATCCAAGGTCTTTTGGCTTTAAAATGCCCTTCTACACCATATTTAGCCCAGTCCTCCAGCTCTTCTTGGATATATTTTGAAGTAATTTTAGGTTGTAAACCTAAAGAGTTACCACATAAATAAATGTAAGGATTTCCATCAGTATGAATAGGAAAATGAAATTGATTACGAAAAGATTTTAATTCATCGTTTTGATCTAATTGTATAGCTGTTGCTTCGTTCATATTTATTTTTGATGCAAAGTAAACAAAAAATTATGTATTAAAGAGGAAAAATCTCAGCAAATTATGTTGATAAATTTTAATCAATTGCAAAAAGAGGGGCTTAGATAAATAAAACAAAACACAAAAAAAAGGGTGAGGGATGCGGAGGGTTTAGCACTGCCTTTTAACACTTTTGAAAAAAGTGGAAAAAGGATTGCCGAAGCGTTAGCGAAGCCCAAAGCAGCCCGACCCGAACAAAGTGAGGGGCACCCCCAAATACCCCAAATAATTCTCATGAAAAAATTGGTAGATACCTTTTCAACATTTATCTTTGCACAAAAATATTAAAATATGCAAATCAAGTTTGGAACGGACGGTTGGAGAGCAATCATTGCAAAAGATTTTACTATTGAAAACTTAATTCGTGTAACAGAAGCTACTTCAAAATGGCTTTTTTCATTAACTAGTAGCCCTTCCGTAATTGTTGGATATGATTGTAGATTTAACGGAAAATTATTTGCTGAAACCGTTGCGAATATATTTGCCCATCATAAAATTAAGGTATTTCTTACACCCAGTTTTGTAAGTACTCCTATGATTTCCTTAGCAACTGTTCAAAGACAATGTACTGCTGGAATCATTATCACTGCTTCTCATAACCCTCCAGAATACTCAGGCTTTAAAATTAAAGCAAGTTATGGAGGACCTGCAATTCCTTCAATGATAGACGCTGTTGAAAAAAATATTCCAGATAAACCACAAAATTATTCTTTTGATTTTGATAAATTTTTAGAAACCAAACAAATTGAATATTTTGATGCAGAAGCGTTATATATCAATTCTGTTAAACAAAGTTTTCAATTGAATGTAATTAAAAATTCAGGTTTTTTATTTGGTTATGATGCCATGTATGGTGCGGGGCAAAATGTGATTAAAAAATTATTTCCCGATGCACTTTTATTGCATTGTGATTATAATCCATCATTTAAAGGTCAGGCACCTGAGCCTATTGCAAGAAACCTTGTTCCTTTTCAAGAGTTAATTAAAAAAGAAAAAATTCATATTGGATTAGCTACTGATGGTGATGCTGACCGTATTGGTTTATTTGATGAAAATGGAAACTTTGTAGATTCACATCATATTATTCTGCTTTTAATTCATTATTTACATAAATTTAAAAACAAAAAAGGAAAAATTGTTTGTACTTTTTCTTGTACTTCCAAAATAGCTAAATTGGCTCAATTGTATAATTTACCTTTACAAATTACTAAAATTGGATTTAAGTATATTTGTGAAATCATGCAAAATGAGGAAGTTATGGTAGGTGGTGAAGAATCTGGAGGTATTTCTGTCATGGGTCATATACCTGAAAGAGATGGTATTTGGATGGGTCTTTTGATTTATGAGTATATGGCTGTAACAGGAAAAACCTTAACCCAGTTGGTGCAAGATATTTATGATTTGGTAGGTTCTTTTGCGGTTGATCGTTATGATTTACATCTACCCGAAGAACAAAAAATCCAAATTATTAATCAATGTAAAAACAATGAGTTCAAAGAATTTGGTAACTATAAAGTAGAAAAAATAGAAAATATTGATGGCTATAAATTTCATTTAGGGAATGAACAATGGGTAATGATTAGACCTTCTGGAACTGAACCATTATTAAGAGTTTACGCTGAAGCTGAAAATTTAGAAAAGGTTCATAGTATTTTAGAGGCTACAAAAAACACAATTTTAAAATAAATTTTGAATGTTGATAAAAAAACTCTAATTTTGCAGTTTATTTGTGAGAAATGGAAAAGTGGGAGTATGCAATAAGAATATCACAATTACCCATAGGAATACATCACTATGATTTTTTGATTACAAATTCTTTAAAAGAGAAATTTGAAAGTCAATTAGTGAATTATTTTGATGTAAAGGCTCATTTGAAGTTGAATAAAACCTCAGAATTTATTGAGGTAAATTTTCAATTAAAAGGGAATGTGGGTTTAATTTGTGATAGATGTAATTTAGATTACGATTTTCCTATTGATACAACCCAAAAAGTAATTTATACTTTTAAGCCCATTTCTAACCCCGATGACGATGAAATCATATTTCTAAATCCTAATACTGATTATTTGGATTTAAGTCAAGAATTTTATGATTTTATTTGTTTAGAAATCCCCCAAAGAAGAGTACCAGAAGATTGCCCCAAAGAAGGATGTCCAGATTTTTCTTTGAAAGAAGAAGAGGAAGAGATAGACCCTCGTTGGGCAAAATTATTGGAATTAAAAAATAAAGAAGATTAAACAATTAAATATAGATATTATATGCCAAATCCCAAGAGACGTCACAGTAAAACAAGACGTGACAAAAGAAGAACACATGACACTGTAAGTACAAAACCTTATTACATTGATACTGTATCAGGAGAAGCTACTCTTTATCACAGAGTTTGTTTAGAGAGCGGATATTACAAAGGTCATCAAATGATGAAAGGTAAAGACGAAGAATAAAATTCAACTTTACTAAATTACTACTTTATGAAAATAGGAATTGATATTATGGGGGGTGATTTTGCTCCCCAATCATCCTTGAAAGGTTGTTTAAATGCAATTTCAAAACTTGACTCTGAAACACAAATTTTTCTTTTTGGTAATCAACAAGTTATTGAAAATTCTGAATTTTATCAAGAAATTCATAAAAATTTAGATTTCGGTAAATTTCAATTAGTAGATTGCCCAGAAGTCATAGAAATGCATGAACATCCCTCAGAAGGAATAAAATCAAAACCTAATTCTTCGATGGTCATGGGTTTGAAAGCCCATAAATCGGGGCACATTGATGCCTTTATTTCTGCGGGTAATACAGGGGCTATGCTGGTAGGTTCTGTAATTATCAACGGAAAAATTCAAGGTCTTTCTAGACCCACTATTGGTGCTTTATACCCTCTTCTTAATGGATTTTCCTTTATTTGTGATGTTGGTGCTAACATGGATTGTAAACCAGAACATCTGAGAGATTTTGCAGTTTTAGGCTCTATTTACATGAAAACCGTTTTTCATATTGAAAACCCCAGAGTTGCTTTACTCAATGTAGGTGAAGAAAAAGGTAAAGGAAACCAACAAGTTAAAGAAGCATACGAATTGCTGGAAAATACTCAAGGAATAAATTTTATTGGTAACGCTGAAGGTCGAGACTTGAATAAACATTTTGCTGATGTATACATTTGCGACGGTTTTGTTGGAAATATTTTGCTGAAATTCGGTGAATCTTTTTATGATTTATTCAAAAAAATGAAATCCGATTTAGGAATACTCCAAAAGTTTAATTTTGAAGCTTATGGCGGTACTCCGTTTTTGGGAATCAATGGAAATGTAATTATTGGTCATGGAATTTCTAGCGAATTTGCTTTTGAAAACATGATTATTAAAGCCCAAGATTTAATCAAAACTCAATTAGTTCAAAAAATTCAAAGCTATTTTGCTTAATTATTGTTTTTAATTCTTATTTGGGCGTGTCCCTCACTTTGTTCGGGTCGGGCTTCTTCGGGCTTCGCTTACGCTTCGGCAATCCTTTGGTTGCTCATACTTCGCAACCAAAGGCAGTGCTAAACCCTCCGAATCCCTCACGCATACTTTGAATTTAAAAATCCCAAAATTACAACGCAAAAATCATTTGTACAGATGATAGTAGCCCATTCATAAAGCCAGAAATAATATTTTGCTACTCGGTTTTTGATTTCATCTTCCAGAAGGTTAGCGTACTTCATTTTGAAAAATTAACGATGAAAAATGAAGTTTAGAGCATGGAATAAAGATGCTAATCTACTTTTTCAAATACTTCTGATAGAATTCAATGGCTTTTTTGGCAGATGCCTGAACGTCCACAATAGGTTTAGGGTATTGAAATGTTTCTAATTCTTTTACCCATTTTCTGATATAAATAAGTTGCGGATCAAATTTTTGAGTTTGTAAATAAGGATTAAATACACGAAAATAAGGTGCAGCATCTACTCCACAACCCGCAACCCATTGCCAAGAACCGTTATTAGATGCTAATTCAAAATCTAATAATTTCTCTGCAAAATATTTTTCACCCCATTTCCAATCAATCCATAAGTTTTTGGTTAAAAAACTAGCAACAATCATACGAACACGATTGTGCATATAACCGGTTTGGTTTAATTCCCGCATTCCTGCATCAACTATAGGAATACCCGTTTTACCTTCACACCAAAGTTGGAATCGTTCTTCATCATGATTCCATTGTATTTCATTAAATTCAGGCTTAAAACAACTATGAACTATATAAGGAAAATGATATAAAATCATCATGTAAAACTCCCTCCAAATCAATTCATTAACATATTTTTCACTAACCTGTAAAGCTTGATAATAAATTTTACGAATGCTAACAGTTCCAAATCTTAAATGTACACTTAATTTTGAAGTACCGGTTTCTTCACTGGGAATGTCTCTGCTTTCAGCATACTTTTGGAGGGTTTCTTTTTTTAATTCTGAACTAAAAAAATCCAATTTTTGATTTTGAAACCCCATTTCTTCTAAACTGTGAACTTTAAAATCTTGATTTTTAATACAGTTATGAAGATATTTCTCCGAAGGAAAATGGGTTATTCTTTGATTTTTTACAACCTCTTTCCACTTTTTAGAGTAAGGTGTATAAACTGTATAAGGTTTACCATCCTCTTTTAAGACTTCGTTTTTTTCGCAAATCACTTGGTCTTTAAATGTAAAAAATGGAATTCCCTTAGATTTTAATAACTTTTCAATTTTTTGGTCTCTTTCTAAAGCATAAGGCTCATAATCATGATTGATAAAAACTTCTTTAACATCATATTCTTGAATAATCTGGCTCCAAACTTCGTAGGGTTTACCATAAAAAGTTTTTATTCCCGATTGATAGTTTTGAAGTTCGTGATGAATTTTTGTAAGTTTTTGATGAATAAAAATCAGTCTTTTATCTAGTTTGGGTAGAAAATCTAAAATGTCTTGGTCAAAAATAAAAATGATAAAAACAGGAAAACCTGATTGTAAAGCTTTAAATAAAGCATGATTATCGTCTAATCTTAAATCTCTACGAAGCCAACAAACAGAAATAGGTTGTTTTTCCATGAATTTGTAAACTAAAAAAAATGAAAAAAAGTTTATATTTTATAAGTGTAATAAGCTATTCGGATTAATAGACATAAAAACAACTTAGACTGCAAAAAATGCAGCCTAAGTATTGAATAAAATATAACAAATTTATTGATAAATGGTTTGGCTTCTGTCTGGTCCAATAGAAACAATTTTTATTGGAATTTGAAGCCAATTTTCAATTTGAAAAATATATTGATTTAAAGTTTCTGGAACTTGAAGAGAGGAAAAATCATGATTATACCAACCGTTCAGTTCTACATAGACAGGTTCAATATTTTCATAGTCAGTTGTATATTCATTAATGTCTCCTTGGGCATTTTGATAATGAGTACAAACTTTAATATTTTCTATACAATTGAGTACATCACTTTTCATCATAGCCAAACGGGTGACTCCATTAATCATGCATGCATAACGAAGCGCAGGAATATCCAACCAACCCACTCTACGAGGTCTTCCGGTAGTAGCACCAAATTCTTTTCCTTTTTGGCGAATCAATTCCCCAGTGTCTCCAAAGTCTTCAGTAGGAAATGGACCCGAACCCACTCTCGTGCAATAAGCTTTGAAAACACCTAAAACATCTTGAACAGAAGATGGTGGAACACCTAAACCTGTACAAACACCTCCAATAGTAGTATTAGACGAAGTTACAAAAGGATAAGAACCAAAATCAATATCCAACATGGAACCTTGTGCACCTTCTGCTAAAACTTTACCACCATTTTTTAAAATTTCATTAATCCAAATTTCACTTTCAATGAGCTGAAGAGATTTTAAATAGTCAATTGATTCCCAAAAATCCTTTTCAAATTCTATATCATATTGTAATTCAGATGGATAAATTTTGCATAGATTTAGGTGATAATTTTTAATTTCTTGGTATTTTTCTTGAAAATTGGGCTTTAATATATCCCCAACTTTTAAGGTTAAGCGAGCAATTTTATCTTGATAGGCAGGGCTAATTCCTTTTAAAGTAGAACCAATTTTTTTATCTTTTTTGCTATCTTCTTGAACTTTATCCAAAAATTTATGGGTAGGAAGAATTAGAGTTGCCTTTTTGGAAATATAGAGTCTTTGGGTTAAAGTATTATCATGGTTCAATAGATGATGAATTTCTTTATGCAAAATCACTGGGTCTAAAACGACACCATTTCCAATTAAATTTTTGCAATTTTTATGAAAAATACCAGAAGGTAATAAATGTAAAACATGTTTTTTACCATGAATTACAAGGGTATGACCGGCATTAGCACCACCTTGAAATCTAGCAATAACATCATAATTAGGAGCTATAGCATCAACTAATTTACCTTTTCCTTCATCACCCCATTGAAGTCCCAAAATTACATCAACAGGCATATTTTATTGTTTGAAATGATTAATAGCTTCTTCTATGTTATGTAAAATAAGAAAAACAGAAGTAAGTTTGGTAATTTTCATTAAATTAGCAATTGATTGAGAAGGATTACATAGTACCATTTCACCATTTTTGCTTTTAATTTTTGTTAAAATAGTAATAAAGACACCAAGACCAGTGGAATTGATATGTTTTAATTCTGTTAAATCTAAGGCAAATTTTTGGATACCTTTATCTAAGTAATCAATAATATCATTTTTAATTTGATTGTTTTCAGGGGTACCGAGCATGTTACCATCTAATTTAAAAATAGCGATATCGCCATTTAACTCGTGTGTATATTTCATATTGTCTATTAATTCCATAAAGAAATGCAAATATAATGATTATTTTTTGTTATCGCAAGAAGGATTTTTACAATTACCATAAAGTACTAAGGAGTGATGATTGACTGTAAAATCTAGTAAATTACCAATCATATTTTGGATTTCTGCAACACGTGGGTCACAAAATTCAAAAACATGTCCACAATCTATGCAAATTAAATGGTCATGTTGTCTAAATCCGTAGGCTTTTTCATATAAAGCTTGACCAGAAGTAAATTGATGTTTTGTAACCAAGTTACAATCTACTAAAAGATCTAAGGTATTATAAACGGTTGCTCTGCTTACGCTAAAGTTTTTATTCCTTATTTGAAAATATAAGGATTCTACATCAAAGTGGTCGGAACGTTTATAAATTTCTTCTAAGACAATAAATCTTTCTAATGTTTTTCTATGCCCATTTTTATCTAAATAAGCTGAAAAAATTTTTTTTATTTCTTCTAATTTTTCTTCTGTTAATGGGGCATTTTTATCCATAATTTTTTTGTCAATGGATGTTTAAGTCTGTAAACAACTGCTAAATTAGATATAATAATTGTTATATGAAAAAAAAGTTTTTAATTTACTCAAATTCAGACCAAAACTTTAATAAAAGATTCACAAATTTTTCGGTGTGGGTATAAATTAAGGCATGACCAGCACCTTCGATAGAACGTAGCCTTGCATTAGGAATATTGGAAGCCAAAAATTCTTGATGATGGGGAGGAACTACCAAATCATCTTTGGAGCTAATAACTAATGTGGGTTGTAATATGTTTTTTAACCAATCACGACTATCAAAATTCATAATGGTTCTTACACCATGATAAATTTTCTCATCATCACACATTAAAATCATTTTTTTATAAGCTTGCCAATGGTCATCATTCATTTCTTGTCCTCCAGACATTCCTTTAAAAACATACCTTGCTAAGCCTCTTGCCCCCAATCTTTTAATGATATAAGGTGCCAATGTTTTTTCCATTCTTTCTTTAACAGATAAGGGTTTGTAGGAAAATGTGCAACATAAAGTAATGGTCTTTACTTTTTCACCGTAGTCTTTTACAAACTGTTGAGAAATAATACCCCCTTTAGAATACCCAACTAAATGAACAGGTTCTTGAATATTTAAGTCTTCTAAAATTAAATTCAGGTCTTTTGCTAATTCTTTGATATCCATTGAATTTCCAATCTTAGAGCTTCTTCCATGTCCCCTAATATCTGGTATAATTAATTGATATTGATTTTCCAAAAAGGGAATCACGTGGTTATACATATCACCATTAGCCAAATAGCCATGAACTAACAAAACAGGTTTACCTTGACCAACAGTTCTATAGAATATTTTTTCTTTATTATCAATTGTGTGAAATTCCATTTCAATTTATAAAAAGGGATACAAAATTAATTAATTTTCAATTAAAAATGAAAATTAAGATAAAAAATCCGTATTTATGCTTAGAATTTATTAAAAAATTTTCAAATTATTTGCTATAAAATAAAAAAACTTCCTTTTGATTACACAAAAGGAAGAATAACCACTCAATCGCAAACTTTAAATTATAGAAACTTAAAT
>CAZBPK010000119.1:0-1683 GCA_964493765.1 uncultured Bacteroidia bacterium
AAGAAGAACGTTTAAAATTAATAGAAACTGCGAGGTTTTTGAAAACGTTAAATATTGATATTGAAGTTATTGCGAATAAAACAGGTTTAACAAAACAAGAAATTGAGAATTTATAATGTTTAGTAAGCGTGAGGGATGCGTAGGGCACGTAGTGGCACTGCCTTTTGACGCTTTTGAAAAAAGTGTAAAAAGGATTGCCGCCCGAAGCAGCCCCGACCCGCAGCGTAGCAAGGGACACGCCCAATGAAAATGTAAGAAAAAAATTTACCCACCCAAAATAGGTGGGTATTCTTAATAAAATAAACTTTTGTTATTCCGATGGGTTATCTTTACTTTTCCATAAAGGAAGTAAATACCCAAAAGATGCTATGTATCCAAATTGAATTTTATTGGAATTAGAAAATCCATAATCATAATTATATCTTTGATACACACCTCCTAATCCTAAGTCCAAATAATATCGTTCTTTGAAGAGTAGCCTATTGGTAACAGTAAATTTTAAATGTATAAATCCACCTAATATTTGAGACACTCCGACATAATTTTTTACATTCTTTTTATCTAAGACTTTGTAAAGGACAGTAAACTGTTCATAAATTGATTCGTTACCCCTTGATTCTATTCCTAATGATGTATGAAGCCATAATTTATTTTTGATGTAACTATAATCTACACTAGTATAAACAAACCCCCAATTTTTTATTCCAATACCCGGATTTATTAAAAGCATTTTTTTGCTTTCTTGGGCATTCAAATTGGATGCCAATAACCAAAATATTAGGGCAAATAAATAAGTTTTTCTATCCATGTTTGATTTTGAGTTTCAAAACGTATAAAATAAGTTCCCGATGGAATATTGTTAGGTTTCCATGTAAATTCTTGATTTCCTGCTTCTAATGAACGATTACAAATATTTTCAATAAGGTTACCTATAGAATTGAAAATTTGAATTTTCATTTTTTCATCTTGATATAATGAAAACTGTATTTTTATTTCATGCTGAAAAGGATTAGGATAAATAGTAAAATTATTAAAAAAGTTTCTTTCCATTGATTTGAATTTAATGGTGAGTTTTTCATCTCATTATCATTTTCTAATTCTTGTTCCTCGTCAATATTTAAGGTATATTGATATAATAACTAAAGTTTTCACTTTGATATAATTGGAATTGTATAAAGTATAAATATAAATGGCAGCCAATAATTCTTTCTATAACTTGTGAAGATGTTAGGACCCGTACCAATCTGCATTGTAAAATTTGAATAACTCAATCTTGTAGCGAATTGCCAAGTACATTCGGAATGCTTTCTAGTATAAATATCACTTGTTCTCAATATGCTTGAATAGGATACAGCACTACCTAACGATAGCACGAATTTTCTATTTATTAATTTATATCCAGAATAAAAATCACCATAAATTCTGGAGTGATATAAATAATAACGATGGTCGGAGAAGTATTGATATAAAAAATAGAAGTCTGAGTACATTATTTGTGAGTTTATAATGAGCCGTTTTTTTTGGTGTGAATACCCAAAGCCAACACTTTTGTTCATAGGACCAAGTAATATATAAAATTGTCTGTTTGATTGTGTGCTATCTTTAGGCAAGGAATATGTCCTAAAACTTATGGATAAAAAAATAATTATGGTTAACAAAATCTTCATTTTTCTAACTGTTGAA
>CAZBPK010000120.1:0-4230 GCA_964493765.1 uncultured Bacteroidia bacterium
GAGATTATATAGTCTTTTTGATGTTTTTCATCTAAAATTGCAATTTGATAATACTTAAATATCTTTCCATCACCATTTTCAACGTAATAATCATCATCAATAAAAAGTTTACTGTTAGAGCCAAGTTCATATTCATAAACTTTAGAAATTACCGATTTATACTCAACTGTTATTTGGTCTTCATTGAAAATTACCAAGTTTACATGTATAAGATTATGAAAATAATTAAGTTGAAGAAAAGTGATAATAATAGTGTATAATACTCCTAAATACCATTTATAATTATAGATCACATCACAAAATAAGAATAACAAATTAGTTGAAATTCCCCAAAATAAAGCCACTAAAAACTTCGGTTTATTTATAATATAAATTAAACTATTATTGATCTTTTGTGTTTCCCATTCATAACTACCGAGAAAAAGCTTATAGAAATAAAGCCCAATATTGGTAAGTATAAAAGCGACAACAATATTATTAACTAGACTGATTTCTCTTTTGTTAACTAAATTAGAAATAAATATTATCAAAAAAATAACAATTAAAGTAATCAAATAGGGAAAATAAGAGAAATACTTTTGAAAAATTTCATCATTTATCACAGAACTTTGGACTTGGTTGAATACAATCCAAACCCAAGTGAAAATTATGAAAGAAGAAATAAATGAAATTGTTTTAATCTTGGAAGAATTATTCATGGTAAATTTTTTTTTCTTCAAAAATAAAATAATCTATTAAAAATTAAAAAGGTTACCTTATGAAAGGCAACCTTTATGTTATAAAATGATAATTATTTACTGTAAACGGAAATCAAAAGGAATATTTACCCATACAGGAACAGGTTTCCCTGCTTGAATACCCGGAGTAAACTGTAAATTATACAATTGATTGGTTACAGCATCAGTTAATAAAGTATGAGGAGAACGTACAACTACGTGTTTAGTAGGTTTACCCTCTTTATTAACTAAAACCCTGATAATTACTTTACCTTGAATACCTAACTCTTTTGCTTGATTAGGGTAACCGATGTTCTTTTTAATAACATCTAAATTTACAGGTGCTGGTTCTTTTTCAACAGCAACAAATGCATTTACATCAGGCTCTTCTTCTTTTTTGGGTTCTTCCTTAATTTCAACAGGAACATCACCTTTACCATCATCTACTCCAAAATCTACGGGAACATCATTAGAACCTTCTTGGTCAACTAAACCTGGGTTTCCTTTTAATAAAGAATCCATATTGGCTAATTTTTGTTCTTCTTTAGGAGGTTCTTCATCTTTTACAGTTTCAGGAACTACGAACTTAATAGATGCTCTTTTAGGAGGAGGAGGAAGCTCTTCAGGTGGAGGTTTAATCTCCTCTTTTTTATCAATAGGAGGAGGATCTTTTAATTCTGCGTATGTCAATTTGTTAGAATTGTTTAATTCCTCAGCCTCTTTTTCAAAAAACTTTTTGATTAAAGGAAGAGCAATAAAGAACAAAACTAACAAAGAAGCAATTATAAATGCCCTTGATACGTTTTTAGGATATAATTGCCTAAGAACGTAAGCACCATAACGCTTTTCTCTGTGTTCAAAGACCAATTCATCTAAATCGGGTCTTATGGTTGATGTGCTCATGACTAATCTTTTTACAAATTTACGTAATTAAATAATTTAGGTTACAATTTTTCAAGGAATTAAAGTTTATTTAACAAATTTCATAGGAAATCCTGTTAAAATTAATTAATTTTCAATACCTGCTTGTTCATTATACTTTTTAACCATATCCAATTCAACGGGTGAAGGAGGTATTAAAGCATAATTTTTTTGTTGTAAAATATTCATTTCATCTAAAATATCCACCATGTTTTTATACTTAGAATCATCCATGGGCTTAATTAAAATCATTACGTTTTTGTCATTTTGAGCAATTAAAGGATTATCTCTAACTGCTTTGATTTGATTTATAATAGCCTGACGAATACCTTTACCAGTTTTAGAGAATCCAGTTAATTGCATTTCTGGTGGTTTTTTCTCATCTTGTCCACTACCAATGTAAAAATAAATCCTATCATTTTTTCCTAACAAGATTGTCATCAATCTTGATTCTTGTATTTTAGGAGGATCTACTTGTTCTTTTTGGTTATCTTTTATTTTAGGTGGTACTACAACAGGCATGGTAGTTGGAGTGGACATGGTAGTTGTTAAAATAAAGAATGTTAACAACAAGAAACCTAAGTCCACCAAAGGTGTCATATCTATTCTTGGTATTTTGGCCTTTTTTCTACCTTTTTTGCCGCCCTTCTTACCACCACTATCGCCACCGACTTCTGCTGCCATATTTTCTAAATTTATTTTATAAATTAAAGTTATTATAATTTTGAAGTGTCAATAATTTCATATCCTTCTTTGCCTGTAATCAAATTAAACTTATTGATATTTCTATCTTGCATAGTATCAATAACTTTTTTAATGATTGGGTAAGGGGAATCAACGTCTCCTTTAATAGCAATCCTTAATTGAGTATTGGACATACGAGAAGCAACAATCCAATCCCCTAATTCATTATTAGAAGAATCGCAAGGTATACCAGGAGCAGTTTGTAAGATTTTATCCCTTTCCGCAGGCTTTGCTTTTAACCATTGTGGTATAGCCGAAATAGGTAAACCTACTTGTGGCATAATAGAAAAAGTATTTACATCATCTGGAGATAAATCTAAATTATATTTTTCCATGATTCTTCTAATCGTTGCTTCACGAGTATGCTTACTATCCACTCCAAAAAATACTCTTCCTTCTTTACTAACACTAATAACCATAACATCAGTAGCAGGAAGTGGAGTTTGAGCAATAGAAGATGGAATCAAAATTTCAACCGCTTCTTGTGGTTTAAATTTTGTAGTAAGCATAAAAAACGTTAGCAACAAAAAAGCTAAGTCCACCATGGGAGTCATGTCAATAGACGTACTTTTACGTGCAACTTTTGCTTTAGCCATAATTCAAAGAATTAATGTTTAGCAATAAAAGTTTGAACAATTGAATATCCAGACTCATCAATAGAGTAAGTCATGGTATCAATTCTTGAGGTAAAGTAGTTATAAGCTACTGTAGCAACTGTGGATGTAGAAATACCAATAGCAGTATTAATAAGTGCCTCAGAAATACCTGTTGATAATGCCACTGCATCAGGTGCACCTGCTGTAGCCAAAGCTGAGAAAGCTTTAATCATACCTAATACAGTACCAATCAAACCTACAAGTGTAGCAATAGAAACAATAGTTGCAATAATTACTAAATTCTTTTCTAACATAGGTAACTCTAAAGCCGTAGATTCTTCTAATGATTTTTGAATTGCAGCAACTTTTTGTTCTTTATCTTTAACATCTGCAACAACAATTCCTCCTGAGCCTTGAGAAATAACATTTGCACCTTGGTTCTCTTTAATGGTTAATTCATGCATTTCTTGGTATTTTTTTAATGTACCTTTAATAACATTACCAACAGAACCAGACTGCTCATCACAACGATTAATTGCACCTTGGATGTCATTTTTCTCTAATGCTTCTCTAATATCAGCAATAAAGTTATTGATACTTCCTTTACCTGAAGCTTTTGCTAAAGTAATAAATCTTTCAATAGAGAAAGTAACAACCATTAAAAATAATGCAATAGCTAAACCCACTAAAATACCACCTTTATAAACTATACCGAGAGTATTAATAGGATGGTTAGCAGTATCCCCTCCTTCAAAGTTTGAAGGATTTCCCATGATAACAAAATAAATAAAATAACCTACAACAATTGTTAAGGTAATGATAATTGGCGATATCCATTCTTTCATCGCACCACTTGATTTTTGAACTTCTTGTTCCATATTGTTTGACTTAATATTAATTTTTACTTTTGAGCCGCTAAATTATAAGATATATCTTAAACAGCCAATTTTTTTTATTTTTTATCATGTGAATAACTTTAAAAGTGTTTTGTTTTAATCTTTTAATCGATTTATTTTCAAATACATATAAAAATCGTAAACACACCTCTAGTGCACGGGCACTTGCGCCTGCGTGCATCACATGTGACACACAGAATTCGCGCAATCTCCCGGAAAGTGCCTTGCCAAACCGGCTTTTCCGTGTTTCCCCGTGTGTGCCGCGTTTTCCGTGTCCTAATGTTTTCCATCCTATTCTTGTTCTTGACCATGCAGATTTCCACCTTATTTCCGGTTATATACTCGAATCCTATTCCC
>CAZBPK010000121.1:0-28978 GCA_964493765.1 uncultured Bacteroidia bacterium
TAAATATTCAAAATAGCTATTGTCAAATTAATGAAAGTGACACTTTAACTTTGCAAATGAGGCAAAATGCTGGCGGAACTTTTCAAATTGGAAACTTTGAACTTTTTGTTTTTCGTTACAAAGCTGATTTATCCGCAAAAATTAGTGATGATTGGGTTTTTAAAACTCAAAATAACTATTTGTATCAAACAGTTTTTAAAAAAAAAGTAGATGAGGATATTTATAGCAGAAATTTTATTTATTTTAAACCTCAATCAAAACTCTATGGATTTGCTATTGCATTTATTTCCACCAATTTTAGAAGAAAAATTGATTATCGCTATTTTACGGGTCTCGGCGCAACATTACATTTACTAAGAAGTGAGAATCATGTCATTAAATTTGCCAATGGTCTTTTGTATGAAGATACAAAATATAATAAAAATGAATTTAACGATGCATTCTATGATGGTAATAATCATATCAAGTTGTATCGTTCTTCTCATTGGTTAGTAGGTAATCATAAATTTTTTAATAACCGATTACATTTATATTATTACGCATTTATTCAACCCTCTTTAAATCGTTTTTCTAATTATAGAGCACAAGTAGAAAGTATTTTGGAAATACCTGTCAGAAAAAACCTTTTAGTGAATTTTACTCACGTTTATGCGTATGAAAATGTCATTGCAAAAGGATTAAAAAATTATGATAGCATCCTCACTTATGGTTTAACTTACCAAATAAAATATCAAAAAGAAAGAATAAAGTAAAGACTCTTAGCATTCTATTGAAAAACATTCTGTTTTCTAGTACAGGGTATAAAAAAATCGATTTTTGTAAAAAAAGTGAACAACTTTATCCAAACTCTGAGCAAATAAAATTAGAAATGCTGTGGAAAAAAATTTCCAGACCCGTTTTTATTTTAGATTACAAAAACTATACTTACAACAATTTTAATTGAATGATATTTACAGGACAGTTTTTTGCAGCCTCTAAATTGCTTTCGTATTCCATGGAATGAGTTGTAATGGTATAGATACCTTTTTTTTCATTTCCTTTTAACAAAACTGCCTTACCATCTTTTTTGGATATAGCCCATCGATCAGGAGCAGCTTCTACGCAAGCATTACAACCAATACATTTATCACGATAATGAATAATCTGTAATTTTCCTTGTTTGGGATTCATGAAACCAAAGAATTTTCTTTAGAAAAATCTTGAATAATGTTGTAAAGTGTATCCCTTTCTACAGCTTCATAACCTACGGAATGAATTAATTCCACAATTTCTTGAGTAGTCATTTTAGGAGATTGTTCTTCAGAACCTGCCATAGAATAGATTTTTGTAGTATCATCAATAGTGCCATCAATATCATCAACACCATAATCTAAAGCGATTTGTGTGGTTTCTCTACCTATCATAGCCCAGTAGGCTTTGATATGGTCAAAATTATCTAAATAAATTCGGGATACAGCATAATTTTTGAGGTCTTCTATTATAGATACTTCTGGTAAATAACTCATTTCGTTATCTTTGTTACGAAACTTTAAAGGAATAAAAGTTTGGAAGCCTTTAGTTTCATCTTGTAATTCACGTAATTGACGTAAATGATCTACCCTATGCCAATATTTTTCAATATGACCATAAAGAATAGTTGCGTTAGAACGAATACCGAGTTCATGAGCTGTTTTATGTAATTCTAACCAATTTTCTGAATTCGCTTTATCTTTTGCAATTTGATTTCTAATTTCTGGGTGAAAAATTTCAGCTCCACCACCTGGAATTGAATCTAAACCTGCATTTTTAAGAATTTGTAAACCTTCTTTATAAGAAACCTTAGCTTTTTTAAAAATATAGTGAAACTCAACGGGAGTTAATGCTTTAATATGAAGTTCAGGACGATGCTTTTTGATATTCCTAAATAAATTTTCGTAAAATGGTAAATCATATTGAGGTAAAACTCCTCCTACAATATGAACTTCTGTAACGGGTTGGTTATCATAAGACTTTACCATTTCTAACATTTCTTCTTCGTTAAATTCCCAGCCTTCTTCTTTCTTTTTTATAGTTCTAGAGTATGAACAAAACTTACAATCATAAATACAAACATTCGTTGGTTCAATATGGAAATTTCTATTGAAATAGGTTTTTAAACCATGTTTTTGTCTTCTAATATAATTAGCTAATTGAGCAAGAAAAGGTAAATTTTTGGACTCATATAATAATAAAGCATCTTCATCGTTGATTCTTTGATGATTCAATACTTTATCTAGAATATTTTTTTCTGAAGAATTAAGTTGTTTTTGGTAATGTTTTTCAGTTAAAAATTGAGAAATCATAAAACAAAATTACTCTATTACAAGGAGATTAACAAAATTTTTTTTGTTATGGTTTGATTAAATAGCATTATAAAAACGAAAAACTGCCTATTTTTAGGCAGTTTTTCGTTTTTATTAGTTTATTGATGATTAATGTCTTGTTGCTACTAATACAATATCATGGTATTGGGAAGAGTCATCAGAATCGGTATTATTATCACAGATAACATTCAAATTTATTGTTCCATCACAGGTAGCCACCCAAACATATTGAAAAGCAACTGACTGCCATTGGTTTCTTGGCACATCATCTGCTGTTCCATGGTGAATTAGGTCTACAACATCAATAGTACCACAGGACCCATTAATACGAATACCAAAAAAGGGATGATCTCCACCAGAACCGCCCGTCCATCTAAATTTCAAAGAAATAGTAACTGCAATAATATCGCCTTGACTAACATCCATATTAGTTGATGCAGGACCTACTACCCTCCATCCTACATTAGAATTATCATGATTAACAATGCTTCTACTCTGAATATATGCAATATTTTTTGTTGAAGTTCTTAGAATACCATTAGCATCCGCATAAACGGCTCTATTTCCTGTTCCTTCAAGACCTGAAACTCTTAAGTTTTGCCCACCTCCGTTTGGTCCAATACGGACTAATCCTGTAGAGGATCCTAAAACCAAATCATTGGCTTGACTGGTTGAGCTTACGTCGGTATATAAACCCATATACCCCCAAGCAGTTCCTACTCTTAAACGACCTCTTCCTCCTTGATTCAGGGTTTCATTTCCTTGGACATGCATGTTATTTTCTATCCAAGCATTTGTTGCATATACATTGGTACCATTACCACCTACAGCCAATTGAACAGCAGGCGCAGTTGCGCTAATTCCTACATTACCAGCTCCTGTAATTCTTACTCTTTCTGTTCCTGATGTCCACCATTGAAATCCGCCACCTTCCGCATTATTCATATAAAAGTTAGAACCTGCATTTGCAAATCCATATTCAATACCATCAGAAGAGGTTGAGCCTGTTGTAGCAGAAGTGTATCTACCAATGATAGAAGCACCTGTTGAGGATGTATGCAAATGAAAATTATTGGTTGGTGCTGGTAACCCAAAACCGACCCTACCATTTCCATCTAAAAATATAGAATAAATTGGAGCAGTTGAATTCAAAGAAACCACAGGACCATCTGAAGGTCCTAATAAATCATTAGCTTTAAGTATGTTAAAATTAGGATTGATGTTGTTATCTGTAGTAATGATTCCAAACTGTCCACAGTTTCCTACTCTAAAATCCCAAAATTTATCATTACCAGCACAAGTGGTATTTTCCGAATTTTGAAGTCTAAATAAAGCTGTTGAAGGTTGAATATGCCCAAAGTTATTGTTTTCTACAACATGTAATATTCGTTGCGGATTTGTTGTTCCTATTCCTACGTAACCTCCTGCAGTAACACGAACCTTTTCTGTTCCATTGGTGTGAATAGGAAAATCAAAGTTGTCATTCGTACCGATGTAGCGTAAAACACCATTGGTATTTCCATCTAATTTCCAATCTGAAGATTCGGTATCCATTAATCGTACCCATTGAGTGCCATCCCAATAATAATATCCTGGAGTTACGTTATTAGGTACTGTTCCTGCGGTTGCAGTATTGTAAACCAATAAACTCGTTGCAGGTGAAGTAACTGGCCCTGCTGCATTGGTTGCAGTTAATGCAACTCTTGGTATTAAAATACCACGATTAGCATCATCAATTTCTAATTTCGCAGAAGCATCAGGAGTGGACGTCCCAATACCTACGTTTTGTGCGTAAATCCATCCGTAAAGAGAAGGTAAACTAAAAAGTAATGTTCTTTTCATATACTTATAAAACTTGTTCAAAATTAAATTATTTTTTTGCATTTGCAAAATTTTTTTTTGACTTTTAAAATACAATATTGTTTTATGAAAAAACAGCTATAAAATTATTTTCAACGTTACTTTACTCTTATGGCTTGTTTGTGCACTATACTATAAGTTTTCAACTGATTTTTGAATATATTTTTCCTATATCTTTGCAATAAAAGATATTAAAATGAAAAAAATTATAACTATTTGTTTAGTAGGTTTTTATATAATGAGTTGTCAAAAGAAAACGGAACAGACTTATTATACACCTATTGAAAATACCAATAATAGTACTGAATCAAAATCTAGTTTTACTCCTTGGCAAATAGAAGATTCTTCAAAAATTATTGTTACACCCAGTGGATTAAAATACTATATAGTAAAAGAGGGAACAGGAAATAACCCTATGCCGGGTCAATCTGTTTTGGTTCACTATCATGGAACTTTAACCAACGGAAATACATTTGATTCTTCATTTGAAAGAGGTACACCCTTTGAAACGGTAATAGGAAAAGGTCAAGTAATTCAAGGATGGGATGAAGGCATTCCGAAATTAAAAGTAGGTGGACAAGCAATTTTAATAATTCCTCCCAGTATTGGTTATGGAGATCAAGCTATGGGAGATAAAATTCCTGCAAATTCTACTTTAATTTTTTATGTAGAATTATTAGGAATTAAATAATCTTTTTTAACATGAAAAAAAGGTATTGGTTACCTGCTCTAAAAAAGATTTTTGTTGATTTATATTTTTTTCTACCAACAAGATTATTAGCTTCCCAAATTAGAAGGTATCCCTTAGCTGTTCTTTTATGGATATTCTTATTTGGAGTGGTGGGGCAATACTTATTGGTTTCTTTTGGAGGTCCTTATTTATTTTTAGATCCTGATTATCAAGGAAATATTAATTTTATTTCTACTTTTTGGGTAGGTATATTCTTAGGAGCTTTTACTGTTTCTTATCATCTTACAAATTATATTTTAGATGGGCCTAAATTTTATTTTTTAGCTACCCAAAGAAAACCTTTTCTAACTTTTTGTTTTAATAATTCTTTGTTACCCGGGATTTTTTGGGTTTTTTATATGGTGAATTTATTTCATTTTCAATCTCACCAAAAAGAATTTTTCCATCAATCATCTCCATGGATATTAGTTTTAGGATTATTTTCGGGAGGAATTGTGTGGGTATTGATTGTTTCTGGTTATTTTCAATTAACTAATAAAAATGCTGAAAAAATACTTGGAAAAAGAATGATTGAAGATTTATCAGATCCTCTTGGAATGGCAAGAAGACCTTTTCTTTATAAAAAAACTACCGACTTTTATGTAAAAACATATTTATCTATCCAATTAAAAAAAATTCGTGTTCACCCTATTGATGAAGAGGATAAAAAAAGATTTTTAAAAGTTTTGAGCCAAAATCATAACAATGCTTTATTTTTCCAAATTACTGTTTTTGTTTTATTGTCGTTACTCTCTTTATTTTCAGAAATTTCATTTATTCAAATTCCTGCCGCAGCTTCCTATTTAATGTTATTTAGTTTTTTATTGATGTTTTATGGAGCCATTTTATTTTGGTTTCGTAAAATGGGTATTATTGTATTGATTATTTTACTATTTTTCTTATTTTGGTTTAGAGATATTAGCGGCTGGAGACCTACTTCTTTTGCTTTTGGTTTACAATACCCTAAGAAAGAAAAAGTAGCTTACAACTACCAATTTATTCATTCTCAAAGTGACAGTTTAAAAATTCAACAATCATTTCAAGAACATCAATCAAGATTTTTTGCTTGGAAGAAGAAAACCCAGAAACAAAAACCCAATTTATTCATAGTTTGTTCATCTGGTGGAGGTTCTAGATCTGCTTTATGGACAGTTTCTTGTTTACAATATTTGGATTCAATTACTCAAAACAAGTTCTCTCAACATCTTTATCTCATGACGGGGGCATCTGGTGGCATGATTGGTTCTGCGTATTATCGTGAAATGTTAGCACAAAATTTTACATTGGAACAAAAAATTTCTTCTATTCATAAAAATAAGGTATCCAAAGATATTCTAAATAGAATTAGTTTTTCTACTGCTACACAATTACTAACGCTACCTTTATATGTTGAAATTAAAAATCAAACCTATAGAAAAGAAAGAGGTTATCATTTTGAGCATCAATTGGTTTATAATACAAATTTTTGGGAAAATAAAACCATTGGTGATTATTATCTTGCTGAAAAGAATGCTCAAATTCCTATGCTCATTCTCACACCTACTATTGTCAATGATGGAAGAAAATTATTGATTTCCCCTATGAATAACGCAATCTTTTGTGAAAGATTTCAATTGAATGAACTTTATAGAAACGAGTGCCATTACATTGAATGGAAACAGTTATTTCAGGGTCATCAACCAGATAGTTTGCTAATGACTTCTGCTATCCGTATGAATGCTACATTTCCTTATATTTTGCCGAATGTAGAATTACCCACCAATCCTGCATTAGAAATTATGGATGCTGGAGTTACAGATAATTTTGGGATTACAACAGCTTCTACTTTTCTAGTTCGTTTCTTACAATATTTTAAAAAAGAGTTCAATCAAATTATTATTATCCAAATTCGTGATTCTAAGCAAGAAGAAAAAATTGAAAAGGTTGACAAAAACTCTATAATAGAAGACTTTTTGTCAATTCTATCAGATTCTTATAACTCCATTTCAAATAATGGTGATTATACGAATGATATGTTACTAGAATATGCTAAACAAATCATGGGTAATCAATTGCAAATGTTTGAATTACAATATATTCCTGCCAATGAATACCAATCCGCAAGCTTAAGTTTCCACTTAACGGAACAAGAAAAAAAGGATATTTTAAATGCTTTAAATGTAACAGAAAACCAAAAAGTTTTTCTTGAAATAAAAAGATTATTGAATTGACCTTTGCATTAATCAACTTCACACAAGTTCACCTTTAAAGAATTTCGCTAAGCTGTAGATAGTTGCATGATTTAAAATATTTCTTGAAGAGATTTTGAATGTAAGTTTAAAAAAATCTAATTTTGTGCTTAGTTTGTTTTCTATGAATAAATATTTTTTAACTATTTTTAGCTTTTTGTATTGTTTTTCTATTAAGGCTCAAGAAAAACCTAAATGGGACGTTAACGAATTTGGTAAACAAGGTAAACCCATATCTTTTTCCGTATCAGAAGGTACATGGATAAATTTAGATGTAAGCCCTGATGGAAAAGAAATTGTTTTTGATTTGTTAGGGGATATTTATATTGTGTCTTCTTCTGGTGGGCAAGCCCAAGTAATTCGTAAAGGCCATGCTTTAGAAGTTCAGCCGCGCTTTAGCCCTGATGGTAAAAAAATTGTATTTACATCAGATGCCGGTGGTGGCGATAACCTCTGGATTATGAACAAAGATGGTTCTAATGCACAACAAGTTACCAAAGAAGATTTTCGTTTACTGAATAATCCAACATGGATGCCAGATGGTCAGTATATTGTAGCTAGAAAACATTATACTTCCCGTCGTTCTGCTGGAGCAGGTGAATTGTGGATGTATCATATTTCTGGTGGTTCTGGTATTCAATTAACTATCAAAAAAAATGAACAGCAAGACCTAAATGAACCCTCTGCTTCTCCTGATGGAAAGTATATTTATTATAGTGAAGATGTATATCCCGGTGGCTATTTTCAATATAACAAAGATCCTAATAAATTGATTTATGCTATCAAACGATATAACATAGAAAAAGGTACTAATGAAACCATTATTTCCAGTAATGGCGGTGCAGTTAGACCTCAAATCAGTAGAGATGGAAAAAAATTAGCCTTTGTTAAAAGAGTACGAGAAAAAACTGTTCTTTATGTAAAAAACCTTGAAAATGGTTTAGAAATACCTATTTATGATGAACTTTCTAAAGACCAACAAGAAGCTTGGGCATTATTTGGAGTTTATACAGGATTTAATTGGTCTCCTGATGATAAATTTATTTATATTTGGGCAAAAGGGAAAATTCGTAGAATTGAGGTGGCTTCAGGAAAAGCAGAAATCATTCCTTTTACTGCTAAATGTGAACATAATATTGTCAATGCAAATTATTTTCCTCAAAATCCTCTTCCTGATAATATTGACATTAAAGCCATTAGAACAACTATCATTCACCCAAATGACAAAGAAATCGTTTTTAATGCAGTAGGCTATTTATGGAAAAAATCATTACCCGATGGTAAACCAGAAAGATTAACCTCTCAACAAGATTTTGAATTTGAGCCTGCTTTCAGTTTTGACGGCAAAGCATTATATTTTGTTACTTGGAACGACACTGCTATGGGGTCTATTTGCAAGTTAGATTGGAACAACTCTAAAAATATTCAGAAGCTCACAAAAGAAAAAGCAATCTATCGACAGGTAGCTGTTTCTCCTGATGGAAAATTATTGGCATATTTAAAAGAGGGCGGTAATACTCATCAAGGTTACGCATTTTGTGTAGAACCCGGGCTTTATATTATGGATTTATTTACCTTAAAATCTGAAAAGATAGCGGAAGATGGAGAATTTCCTCAATTTTCAAATGATAATAAAACCTTATGGTTCCAAACCGGTGGAAGTTTATTTGGAGATTCTAAAGAATTAAAAGCTTATTCCTTAGAAAAGAAATCTACCAGTACAGTTTGTAATTCTAAATACACTACCCGTTTTTCTATAAGCCCTGACAATCAATGGTTATTGTTTACAGAACTTTTTAAAGTATATTTAACTCCTTTTCCAAAAACAGGAAAAAATTTAGAAATTAGTGCGGATAATAAAGCATTACCCGTAAAAAGAGTAGCCGAAACTGCAGGTGTATATCCTCATTGGTCTTTTGATAGCAAAAAAGTACACTGGGTACATGGTGGTCAGTATTATACAGCCGATTTAAAAAATCAATTTACCTTTATTCCTGGTGCTCCAGATTCCTTACCTCCTCCAGTTTCAAAAGGTATTTCTATGAATTTAACATTAAAACCCGATATTCCTAAAGGCTACAAAGTATTTAAAAATGCCAATATTATCACAATGGAAGATTCTGTGGTCATTTCAAATGGGGTGATTGTAGTGAAGGATAATAAAATTGAAGCCGTGGGTAAAGAAAATGAAGTGAATATCCCAAAAGATGCACAAATTTTTGATTTACAAGGAAAGTATATAATGCCGGGAATTATTGATGTACATGCACATCCCGGTTCTTTTAGATATGGATTAAGTCCACAAAAACATTGGCAATATTATAGTGAATTAGCATTTGGTGTTACAACTGTTCATGATCCTTCTGCTCATAGTGAAATGATATTTTCTCAATCCGAAATGATTAAAGTAGGGAACATGATAGGACCCAGAGTATTTTCTACGGGTACCATTTTATATGGGGCTGATGGGGATTTTAAAGCCGTTATCAATACATCAGAAGACGCATTTTTTCATGTCAATAAAACCAAAGATTGGGGATCTTTTTCTATCAAATCTTATAATCAACCCAGAAGAGACCAACGCCAACAAGTAATCCAAGAAGCAAAAAAATTAGGAATAATGGTTTATCCAGAAGGAGGTTCTCATTATTTACATAATTTTACCATGATTTTAGATGGTCATACAAGTGTTGAACACAATATACCCGTAGCGCCTCTGTATGATGATGTGATTCAAGTATGGAAAAATTCCCAAACTGCCAATGCTCCTACTTTAATAGTTTCTTATGGCTCTATAAGTGGTGAATATTATTGGTATCAAAATACCAACGTTTGGGAAAACAAAAGATTATTGAATTTTACGCCACGTTCAATTGTAGATTCAAGAGCAAGACACAGAACTATGATTCCTGATGAAGAATATAAAAATGGTCATATTTTAGTATCACAAAGTTGTAAAAAGCTATTAGATGCAGGTGTTACCATTGGAGTAGGAGGTCATGGGCAGATGTCTGGTATTGACGCCCATTGGGAAATATGGATGTTACAACAAGGTGGTATGACCAACTACCAAGCTCTTAAATGTGCAACTGTAAATGGTGCTAAGTACATTGGTATGACGGATTATATTGGTTCTATCAAGAAAGGTAAGCTAGCAGATTTTATTGTTTTAGAAAAAAATCCTTTGGAAAATATTCGTAATACAGAAAGTATTGTTTATACCATCGCTAACGGAAGGGTTTATGATTCTATAAGTTTAGATGAAATTAATGGAAAAAAACGTACTCCCTTTTATTGGGAAGCCAATCCATATCCTCAAAATTTTGATTGGCACGAATATAACCAAGGTAAATGCCATTGCGGAAAATAATGAAATAATATGCTACGTTTGCAAATCCTCTCAAATAAGTTTTGAAAAACAATTGAATTCTTGAGTATCCATGCAAAAAATCACTTCAAAAAACTTTGAAGTGATTTTTGCATGGATTTATATAAATTTTTTGGGTTTATATTTAATATTTACCATCAATGCTCATTAAAACCAATCAATAGCACTACCAAAATGCTGTATCTTCAAAAACATACATTTCACCCATATCTCCAAGATTGACATACCCAAAAGAACCATCAAACTGTAGTAAAAATTGCCATCATGTTCTTCATCTTGAAGCCATATAGGGCTACCTTAAAACATAATATAGAGCATTATATACTTTTTTCCTAATCTGTTTATTAGGGAGGAAAAGGGGCAAGATCTTTTGCAATATTGGTTTGTGCGTGGACTTGAGCGAAACGCAGTTCAAGAACACCAAAAATTTAAATTTTTAAAAAGTAAGTGAGTAATTGCAAATATGCTTGACCCTGTGCGGTTGCTATTCTTTTTTTCTACGATTATTTCCATTTTTATTTGTCCACCAATACAATGGCGGTATTAGTATCGGTGCAAAAATTAAGGTGCTTGTCAGTCCTCCAATAATAACAGTTGCCAAAGGTCTTTGAACGTCCGATCCGATACCGCTCGAAATAGCGGCAGGAACAAGTCCTAAGATTGCTAAAACAAGGATAGAAAGCATTGCCCGCAATTGTTCTTTTGATGTTTGTTTGATAAGTGGTTGAGAAATGGAGTTAATAAATGTTGCCCTGTTTAATGCAGAAACCAATAATACACCTGCCATTACTGATATTCCGAAAATGGAAACAAAGCCAACGCCTGCGGAAACATTGAAGTAATAGCCACGAATAAGCAAGGCAATAATTCCGCCTGCTAATGCAAACAAAACACAGCTTGTTGTTATCAATGTATACTTGAAATTTTTGTAAAGCATAAAGAGAAAAGCAAAAACCATTATCAAAGTCAGCGGAATTGTCAATGACAATTGCTTTCCTGCTCTTTCAAGGTTTTCATACTGTCCGCCATATACTATTTCATAACCTTTAGGAATGTGAATTCCATTTTCAATTTTCTTTTGCAGTTCTTTCACAAAACCGCCTTGATCTCTGCCTCTAATGTTCGTTCTTACCGTTACCATTCTTTTGTTGTTGTAACGATAAATATTCGTTTGTCCTTCCACAAAATTGATGTCTGCAAGTTGTTCCATTGGAATTAAAGCGCCATTAGCAGAAGGAACTAATAGTTTTTTAATTTCATCGATGCTATTTCTAAACTGAGGTAAGTAGCGAATAACAATATCATAACGTTTTGTTCCGTCATACAACACCGAGATATTTTTACCACCAATTGCCGCTTCAATCATATTCTGAATATCGGAAACATTAATCCCGTAACTGGCTGCCAATTCTCTATTTATTTTAATAACCAATTGCTCTTGCGGACCTTCCTGTTCAATATTCACGCCTTCGCTTCCCTGCATTGACTTCATAATCTTAGTAATGCTGTCGGCTTTGCTTCGCATCATTAGCAAATCATCACCTACAATAGAAACAGCAAGGTCGGCAGCACTGCCGGTAACAATCTCCATCACTTGGTCAATGATGGGTTGCCCTGATGTAAATTTTACGCCCGGTAATTCTCTTTGTAAATCAGACAATATTTGTTTTACCAACTCCTTTTTTGAAATAGTATCATTCCACAAGTGATAGTCCTTGAGCCCCACTAATATTTCATTTCTATTGGAAGGGAAAGGGTCTGTACCATCATCGTTTCTGCCCGTTTGCGAAATGACAAAAGAAACTTGCGGATATTTGGCAATGATGCCTCTTATTTTAGGGGCATACTTGGCGTTTTCCTGTATGGTAATTCCTGCCGGGAAATTTGCACGAAGAAAAATTGACCCCTCATCTAATTCGGGCAAAAATTCTGTTCCTAATTTCAAACCGAACGAAATAAGCAATAACACTATTCCAAACCCGATAAGAACAGTTTTTTTATAGTGCTTTAAAATTCTTGAAATTAATTTACAATAACTGTTTTCTACAAATTCAAGAATTCTGTTTCTATGTTCTTTGAATGGTTTGTCAGGGTTTGAAATGGCTTTGTTGTAAATAAACGATATCAAAACAGGAATAAAGGTTAAAGCGGCTATCATTGAGCCAATCACAGCAAACGCCAAAGTTAAAGCCATAGGAGAAAACAGTTTACCTTCTACTCTTGTCATTAAAAGAATAGGCATATATGCCAAAATGATAATCGTTATCGAAAAGAAAATTTCCCTTCCGACTTCCTGTGCAGAAAGCAAGGTTATATGTACAATTCCATTTTCTTTTTCTTCAGGCGTTGCTGTTCGGTATTTCCGAATAAGATGTTCCACCATCACTACTGCACCGTCCACAATGATGCCGAAATCAATAGCACCTAATGAAAGCAGGTTAGCGGGAATACCCGTAAATCGCATAATGATAAATGCAAAAAGCAATGAAAAAGGAATAGTGAGGGCTACTACTAAGGCACTTCTTGCACTTCCTAAAAAGAAAATCAAAATGATGATGACAATACTAACGCCTTCGAACAAAGTTTTCCCAACCGTTTGCAAGGAATGGTCAATTAAAAAACTTCGGTCGTAAAGCGTTCTGATTTTTACGCCTTCAGGCAGTTCGTTTTCCTGTAAATCTCTAATACGTTGTTTGAGTTCGGCTAATACTTCGCTTGGATTTTCGTATCTGCGAAGTAAGATAATTCCTTCTACTCCGTTATTTACATTGATATTTTCATCGGGAACGGTATAACCCAAAACTCCGCTTGGTGGTGGAGGGGCAATTTCTACACTTGCCACATCACGGATAAAAATAGGCACTCCGTTTTCAGATTTCAATACGATGTTTTCAATATCTTTTTCTGATTTTATTGCTCCCAAACCACGAACGGCAAAACCTTGTCCTCCTCGCTCGATAATATTTCCACCTGTGTTTTGATTATTGGATACAACTGCATTTTCTACTTCTGAAATGGTAAGGTTGTATTTGCGAAGTTTATCGGGATTAAGAAGAATGTGAAATTGCTTGAGTGGACCTCCAAAGGTAACAATATCGGCTACGCCCTGTGTTTGCAACAAGTAAGGCTTAATGACCCAATCCTGTAAATCTCTTATTTGCATGGGTGAATAGGTTGGCGGCGCTTCTACTACATAACGGAAAATTTCGCCAACAGCAGTCGATAGTGGCGCTAATTCAGGATAAACGCCATCAGGTAATTCGGCTGTTGCTAAACGTTCCATTACCTGCTGCCTTGCAAAATAATCATCTGTGTTGTCTTTGAATGTAAGTTGTACTACGGATAATCCGAAGATGGTCCGGCTTCTGCGGTCTAATACATTCGGGGTATTTTGTAGTGCTCTTTCAATAGGAATGGTTACTTGTTGCTCCACTTCTTCGGCTGCCCGCCCCTGATACTGTGCAACAACAATTACATTGGTATCGGCAATATCGGGATAAGCTTCAATTTTGAGCTTCGTAAAACAATAATAGCCCACAGCCATTATGGCAAGACTGATACCGACAACCAACCAACGGTTCTTAAGTGAAAATATGAGCAATTTTTTAATCATGACCTACCATTGTTCTACTTGATGTGTTACAATGAAGCCACCACGATAATGTTTTCTTAAAATGGTTAATGCTTCTTTTACCTTTTTCTCTTCGTCAATGAATGTGATAAGCATAGGGGTTTCGTCAAATGAAAACTGCTGTGTGGGTTGTTTCAAACGGTGATGCCTTCCAAAACCAGAATAACCAACAAATGCTGTGGCTCCCGCAATACCATTTTCAAAAAGTAATTGCATTATGTATTCGTGCAAATACATATTGCCTTTCATTTCGTCTTTGTCGATAAAAATTTGTGCCTGTATCATAGAAATAAAAATTTATTAGTAACCAAATGATAGTCCTTTCAATTGCATTACTCCTTCTACGGCAATTTCTTCTTCGTTATTCAGTCCACCGAATACAATTATCCTGTCGCCAATTTGCTGTCCTGTTTGAATTTCCCTGCGTTCAAATTCATTGGCGGATTTTTTGACGAACACATAATTTTTTCCCTGTACGGTTACTAATGAATTTTTGCTTATGCTGATAAAACTTCCTTCGGTTAACCGGAATGTAACATTGGCAAACATTCCTGCTTTAAGTTTACTTGATGAATTGTTTATGCTGATGCGGACTTTTACCATTCGGGTTGCATTGTCCACCACATCGGTAATGGCATCCACCTTGCCCAAAAATTTTTCGTTGGGAAATGCAGTGAAAACAATTTGGCAAGTTGCTCCTTCTTTAATACTATTTATTTGATTTTCGGGAATATCACAGATAACAAAAGCTGTTCCTGCTTTTGCTTTCCGTAAAATATCAGGGGTAAAACCTTCCGAAATTAATTTAGCTTCGTGTTCAATTAAAGCAGCTTTTTCATTGGCAAGATTGGTTTGTTCCATGCTCAAAGCTGTTTGGGCATTTAATAAATCCTGTTCTGTGGCTGCCCCGTGCAAAAACAAATCTTTAATTCTTTCTAATTCAATTTGCTTTTGCTTGATGTTGATGTTTTGAATTTGGCTGATATTGATTTGATGTTGTATTAACTGCGTATAATTGCTTGCCAGTTCAGGGTTTTCAAACAATACAATATTTTGATTTGCACCTTCGCCTGATGCCAGAATTGTGGCTGCAATTTTTCCCGGTACACTTAACTCTTTCTCAATATTGCCGCTCCCGATTTTTTCGGTTTTGATAAATGCCATGCTTTCCTTATTCGGAAAAGCAATAATTTTTCCGTCATTGCTTACCATTGTTTCATTGATTTTTTCTTTTTGCTCGTTTTCTTTTTCAGAACAAGCATAAAGAAATAGCGAAACAAAAAATAAGTAGATTAAATTTTTCATCATTGTGCCAATTGATTGATTAAACCTGTTACGTAAAGTAATTGAATGTAACTTTTTCGGTATTGATGCACAGCTTCATAATACTGTTGCTGTGTTTCTAACCAACTACGCTGTGCTTCCAGAAAATCTATAATGGTAGTTCCGCCTTTCAGGTAAGCGTATTTCACATTATCTAAAATAGTTTGTGCTTGTTGCAGCATTGACTCATAATTTTTCAGGTTTTCTTGATGCAGCCGGTAGTTGGCATAAGCCACTGAAAATTCGGTTTGAATTTGTGATTGAAGGGCGTTATATTGCCTATTGGCTTGTTCTTTTAGCAAGTATGATTTTTTGATTTCTCCTTGATTCCTGTCAAATATTGGTAGAACCAAGGTAAAGGACGGTCCTAAATACGTAATTCCGTTTTGCGGGCTAAATACAAATCCAAGTTGAATTTCCGGATATGAAAGGGACTTTTGTAAATTTATATTTGCTGTCGCAGCATCCATCTGTAAAATACTTTGCAACACATCGCTTCTTTTTGAAATAGCATATTGCAATAAACTGTCCTGCTCATAGGTGAGCAAATAGAATTCATTACCTGATAAATCGACCATTAGATTATCATTAACTCCTAATAAAAAATTTAATTCATTCAGCCGGTTGATAACTTCTTGTTTAGCGTTGATTAATTCAAGGGCATATTGTTTTGCCAAAAGCTCGGCTCTATATAGTTCGGTCTGTGTTATTGCTTGATTTTTGTATCGAACTTGATTAATCAGTACTAAGCTGTCAATGTTATTTTTAGCAAATTGTATAATTTCTAATTGCTTTTGGGCAATCCATGCTTCCTGCCATTTATAGGCGACCTCAAGATAAAAACCTCTCTCAAATTCCATGTACTCATATTTTGATATTTCAAAGTTTAATTTTGCCAGAGATATTTTATTTTTTCTTTGACCTGCTATGGGTATGGGTTGCATGTATTTTATCAGCATTTGTGTGTTTTGAGGATTGAACAGTTCTGTGCCGGGGACAAAATTTTGAGGATTGGGCAAATAATACTGTTCGTTTTCTAATATCGGATTGGGATAAAGTTTGGCTGTAGTGATTTCATTTTCAGCAATGTTGATGTTTATTTGCTCTCTTTTCAGAAAAGGATTATTGATTCTGGCAGTTTGAAGCGCTTTTTGCAAAGTATAGACGTTTTGTGCTTGAGCTGCATTCCAAAGCAGCAAAAAACAAAGTATTGAAAACGTATGTTGGAGGCGAAACAGCATTGCACTTTTATTTAATATAAATCATTAAATCAGACGCAAAAGTCCACATACTCTTTAAAAAGAGCTGTTAGAGACCCCTTAGAAAAAAATTAGAATTTTATTAGAGTGAATTAGAGGTGCGGCAGTTCTACTGTAAAAGTAGTGCCTGTGTTCTTTTTCGATGAAACAGAAATTGTTCCCTTGTGAAGCAAAATAATTTTTTGCGTAAGTGAAAGCCCAATGCCGTTGCCGTCGGCATATTTCTTGTTCTCGCCCCGATAAAACGGGGTGAAAATATTTTTCAAATCGGTTTCGGAAATTCCAATACCTTTATCGGAAAACTTTAAGATGATTTTCTTATTGTCAAAAGAGACGAAAACGGTGCTTTGATGTTCGTTTGAAAATTTACAACCGTTTTCAAACAGGTTGGCAAAAGCTACTTTCAAAAGATATTCGTTGCCATTGACTGAAATTTGATTGTCGTTTTCAAAATCATTTTCAAAGTGAATATCAATTTTATAATTGGGGTTTGCTTGCTGTACCTGCTGCCTTGCATCTAACAGTACTTCATCAATGCGGATTAGCTTAAATGAAATTTCGGAAGGGTCGTAACTGGCTTTTGCCAAGTCTAACAAACTGTTGGATAGGCGCACTAATTTTTTTGCATCATTCAGGGCGTTTTGAATAGCGGTTTTATATTCTTCAATATTTCGCTCTTTGTTGACTGAAAGTTCCAATTCGGTAATAATAGCCGCAAGCGGTGTTCGTAGCTCATGAGCTATGTTGGAAACAAAGTGTTTTTGTGCATCAAAAGAATTTTCAAGGCGGTTCAACATTTCGTTAAAAGTGTTGGCCAGTTCGGAGAGTTCGTCTTTGTTGCCGTTGGTTGGCAAGCGTAAATCCAGCTTGGTAGCTGAAATTTTGGCTGCTTTCTCTGTCATTTCCTTTACGGGTTCAAATGCTTTTTTAGAAAAGAAACGTCCGGCTATGAAAATAATCAGTATAGAAATAATGAAAACAACAACAATGGTTTTAAATAAAGATTCTAATTTTTTGTACCCGTATTGGTCGTATGCTGCAGCGGTAATAATATAATTATTCCCTTGCCATTCGTATCGCAAACCGACAACCTGCCAGTAGTTTTGATAAAAACGGATTTCGCCTTTTTGGTTAATCTCGTCTATCATTTGTTGGGTTTCCTTCACAAAATCAATATCAACGGCATCGTGATAGAGTAAATGGAATGCCGTGTCGTAAATGGCTATCTCTACTTCATTCAGGATTTTTCGGTTGTTGCGGTAAATGTCTTGCAATGTTTTTTTGTCAATGCCGGCTTTTAAAAAGAGATTGGCTTTGGTGATGGCTTCTTTTTTCAGCAGAGAATAAAATTCCTTTTCGCGGTTTACTTTTGCGGTGTAGTAAATAACCGAAACAAACGCTAATAAAATGGTAGCCGTAATGAGGGTAAACAATAAGGTGAGCCGTGTCCTGATTTGCATTATTCCGCTTTTAAAATAAATCCCATTCCTGATTTGGTGTGAATGAGTTTTTTATCAAATTCCCTGTCAATTTTCTTTCTCAAATAATTAATGTAAACATCAATAAAGTTAGTGCCTGTATCAAAATGCGTGTTCCAAACTTTTTCAGCAATTTCTACTCTTGACAAAACTCGTTCTGGGTTTTGCAGCATATATTCTAACAACTTAAATTCTTTCGGTGTAAGGCTTATTTCCTGTCCACTTCGTTTTACGATTTTGGTATGTAAATTCATTTCAAGGTCGGCATACTTTAATATGTTACCTGAATTATTTGCTGTTTTGTTGCTCCGTTTCAGCAAAGCACGGACGCGTGCTATCAACTCCCGCATTTCAAAAGGCTTTACAAGATAGTCGTCTGCTCCTGCATCAAAGCCTTCTACTTTATCGTCGGTTGTGCCTAATGCGGTCAACATAATAATTGGCGTGTCGGGTTTGTATTCTCGTATTTGTTTACACAAATCCAATCCGTCCATTTTCGGCAGAATGATGTCGGTAATAATCAGGTCATAGTGGTTTTGCAGGGCTAATTTTTTCCCTGAAAGTCCGTCATATGCCAAAGTCGGGGCAAAGCCCTGTTCTTCCAATCCCCTTTGTATGAGTTCGGCTACTCTTTGGTCGTCTTCAATGATTAGAATATTCATAAATACAAATTTACGATTTCATTTTTCACTGTCGTTATTGTGGGGGGGGGAAATTACTCCGCATCTTCCATTCTGAAGTGCAACAATGCACCACAGACGGATTATGCCAGTACTGCACTTGAATAGAAGCATAAAGCTCCAAGTTTGCACTTCACCCCGCCTGACGTAAAACCGATGTTACCGGCTGCCGTTCTTGTCATTCGTTATCATTCAGTTTAAGTTTCATCATTATGTCGGTTTGTTCGTCATTGCCTAACTTGAAAATATGTTTGTCAAACTCTACAAAACCGTTTTTCTTGTAAAAGTTTATTGCTCTCGGATTTTCTTCCCATACACCAAGCCAAACATATTCTGCGTTTTTCTGTCTTGCGATTTTAATTGCTTTGTCGCAAAGTAGTTGTCCAACGCCTTTTCCGTGATATTCTTTCAGCACATAAATTCTTTCAATTTCAACGGCTTTGTTGTCTTGCAACTCTGTCTGTGATTCTCCGAAATTCAGTTTTAAATAACCGATTACTTTGTTGTCAAGTGTTGCGAAATAAAACTCAGTGTTATTGTCGCTAAGCTCTGTCGTCAGTTTAGTAAACGAAAAAGCTTCATCAAGATATTTGTTCATATTTTCTTCGGTGTTGACCGAAGCGAATGTTTCGTAAAATGTCTGTCTGCCGATTTTTTGTAAATCTTCAAGGTCGTTAATTGTTACTTTTCTTATCTCAATGTTGCTCATACTTGTCGCTAAATGTCAAGTTTCACCACGTTGTTGATGAAAACTTGCCTTAAATTTCTGATGCAAAGTTAGTATTTTATACTTAAACTGTTGAGGATTCTCTCTAAAAATCTCAGGTTTTCATTCAAACCATTTTTTTATGCTTCAAAAGGTGTTCTTCTTTGTTTGAAAATTTTTTGAATGAATTAGTTAATTGGGTTACACTTCAAAATAGAATTTCCAATTATAATATTTGTTTTGAAACTATTCAAATAGCTATTTTTGTGGAATAGTTTACTAATGTTTGACTGTACGGGCTATGTTACAAACTTGTAATATATAAAAATGAAAAAGCAAGATATGAGTATAAAGGAATTGCTTCAGCAAAAAATTGATGGTAAAACCAAACCAATTAGGGCATTAGGCTTATTAGAAAGCTTGGCTTTTCAGATTGGAATGGTTCAACAAACCCTTTCTCCAGAATTGAAAAATCCTACTATTGTGGTTTTTGCAGCAGACCATGGCATTGCGAAAGAAGGGGTAAGCGCTTATCCGCAGGAAGTAACCTATCAAATGGTAATGAATTTTTTACGCGGGGGCGCAGCTATCAACGTATTTTCAAATCAAAATCATATCCACCTAAAAATAGTTGATGCTGGTGTTAATTTTGATTTTGAACCCAACAAGAATCTAATAAATGCCAAAATTGCATATGGAACAAAAAGTTTTTTACAAGAAAAATCAATGACCGAAATGCAGTTACAACAATGTTTTGAAAAGGGGAAAGAAATTGTAAACCAAATTTCTAATCAAGGATGTAACATAATAGGTTTTGGGGAAATGGGAATTGGTAATACTTCCGCTGCCACAATGTTAATGAGTTATTTGTGTAATTTACCTATAGAAAAATGTGTAGGAAGAGGCACAGGGCTGAATGATGAACAATTACGAAATAAAATTGCAATACTCAAACAAGCACAAGAATATCACGGAAGTATAGAAAACCCGAAAGAAATTTTACAGACCTTTGGTGGTTTTGAAATTGCCCAAATGTGCTCAGCGATGTTATCGGCTTTTGAAAATAATATGATTATTTTAGTTGATGGTTTTATAGCAAGCAGTGCATTTTTAGTAGCTTATAAAATCAATCCAACCATAAAAGCTAATGCTATATTTTGTCATTTAAGCGACGAATTTGGGCATCAAAATTTACTTGAATATTTGAATGTAGAGCCATTACTAAAACTAAAAATGCGATTAGGAGAAGGAACGGGTTGTGCGGTTGCTTATCCCATAATTCAGAGCGCAGTTGCGTTTTTAAATGAAATGGCAAGTTTTGAAAGTGCAGGTGTAAGTAATAAAATTTAAATGATGAAAGAAGAAATAAAAATATTTTTCACCGCTTTAATGTTTTATACACGAATTCCTTGTCCTAACAATATCGATCATTCGCCAGAATATATCAACAAAGCAACAAGATATTTCCCATTAGTGGGTTGGATAGTGGGTGGTATTTCTTTTTTTGTGTACTGGTTCAGTTTGCAATTATTTAATATTCATTTAGCTCTTTTATTTTCACTTATGGCAGGTGTTGGGGTTACAGGTGCCTTTCACGAAGACGGCTTAGCAGACGTGTTTGACGGCTTCGGCGGTGGATGGACTAAATCCAAAATTCTTGAAATAATGAAAGATAGCCGTATAGGTGCTTATGGTGTTATTGCTTTAATTTTTTTGTTCGCAATAAAATATTTTTCATTAACCGACTTACTATTAAAACTTAATACAATAAATTATTTTTTCATCGCATTGATTTTTATTTCCTATCATTCATTAGCAAGATTAACCGCAATCAACATCGTTTTTACTTCTCAATATTCGCGGGAAGATGAAAGTAGCAAAGCAAAGCCTATAGCAAAATCGTATAGTTATAAAGAGATTATCGGAGCATATTTTGGGGGCTTACTTCCATTGATGGGATTATGCTTTTGGAAATGGAAATTTTGTTTTGTTTTAGTAACGCTTTTTTTACTTTATTATTTCTCAAAACGTTATTTTGAAAAATGGATTGATGGTTATACAGGAGATTGTTTGGGAGCTGTAGAACAATTAGCAGAATGTACTTGTCTTTTAACTTTTTTAGCTTTATGGAAGTTTATGTAATTCGACACACAAAGGTTGCAGTGGGCAGAGACACTTGTTATGGACAAACCGATGTACCGCTTGCAGATACTTTTTTTCAAGATATTGAATACTACAAAAAAGAATTACCTAAAGATTTTGATATCGTTTATTGTAGTCCATTGAAGCGCTGTAAGCAATTAGCAGAGGCTTTACATTTTACAAACGTAGTTTTTGAAAATGCTTTAATGGAAATGAATTTCGGCGACTGGGAAAATAAAAAATGGAATAGCATCAATCCAGATGAATTTCATCAATGGATGAACGATTTCGTACATACAAGAACTCTCAACGGTGAAAGTCTAATGGATTTATTCGATAGATTAAAATTGTTTATAGATAACCTGCGACCTCAGCCGTACAAAAAAGTATTGCTCATTACACACGCAGGAGTTATACGCTGTTTGTGGGCTTATTTATTGGATATTCCCTTACATAATATTTTTAAATTGGCTGTAGGATACAATGATATATTTATTTTTAATCTTACAAATAATAAAACCACAGACCACATTCAACAGAAGCAATAAACAATAAACAAAAATTATAATCATTGCTAACACTTTTACATTATAAGGTCTTTCTAATCGTAATATTTACAATGTGAAAAGTTCAGGAATAATCTCTTAAAAAATAGAATGTGTTTCAGATTACAGGAAAACAAGAGAAAAGAAAAAGTGATTACTGAATGTATTTATCGTGTGGACTTTGGATTTTTTACTTAAAATCCTACTAATAAAAATGTATAAATCGCATTCTTACAAAATGAAACACTATTTTTCAATAATTAACTTTTTTATGTGTTTATGATGGTCAATAGAAATGATTTCAACAATATACAAACCTACGGGAATATCGTTTAAAGCGATGGGTATTTTATCAGAGTTAATTATGTTAGTTTCTTTAATGACTTGTCCTTGTTGATTTATAATTCTAACTGATTGGGGTTTGATAATATTTTCATCAAACATAATATTTATGTACTCACAAGCTGGATTGGGATATAATAGAATGGGATTAGTATTTTCATTGTATCCAATAGAAGTAGGAAGATTATTGCAATTAGGTTGAGATCCTGACTGTTCATACAAAATTCCATTGTCAACGTACCAATCTTCCCATACGCCGCCGGTTCCTGTTTTCCAGTCATTCAAATCAAAAGTATTAGAACCATTTTGGGTTCCTTTTACTGAATAAACTTTAATAGCCTTATTTCCTAAGTTCCAATTAAGCGGTTGATTGGCAGAGCAGGTTTCTGGAATTACGTTGGCTAATTCACAGTTGGTTTGAATGAAATATGCATTATCATCATAATCAGGATAATCGCCATAAACTCTAGATATTCCATTCGTATCTATACAAACCGCTGTATATTCATCACAAGCAATGCCTTTTGCTTCTACACCATAATCAACAAGAATTCGTGCAAGAAAAACTATATGTCTGCCTTTTCTATTGGGATTGTCGTAATGTGTATCAGTTATGATATTGTGTAAATAAGGGATTGAGAGAAATGATGATGAGTCAACGGTTATATTGTTATCATAAGGATTAGATAAAGCTGCGGCAGAAGTAATAGTTCCATTTTGAGCTGTAAAATAAAACTTTCCAAGTATAGCCATACCTGCACTGGTTCCACCTATTACAATATTTCTGTTGGCAATAGCATCATTTATTAGACTGTCAATAGGGCGTTGTAAAGGTCTTTTTATAAGTGTTAGTTGGCAATAGCATCATTTATTAGACTGTCAATAGGGGTATTTTTCCAATATGAAATGTAATTCCATTGGTCTCCTCCAGCGAACCAAATTGCTTCTGCTTGTTGTATTTTTTGATGGATGTAGGGTTCATAAGCTGCTGATGAATTGTGAAAAACAATGGTTTCAACCGAATTAACATTAACTCCCAATCCGGAATACATATAATTGTTGTAACCATTACTTCCTGAAGTTCTTAATACAAGAATATCTCCACCATTTGCCCTTCTCAGAAACCAAACCATTGCACTATCGTTTTCAGTTGCCCCTCCCATTAAACAAATTCCTCCTGAGGGTATAACGTTTAGGTCAGAAGTATTTCCTGTAATGTATGAAGTATAATTTTGTCCATATATACTGGAAATAAAACCAGTAAGAATGAAAACTATAGATATACATCGTTTCATTTTATTCTTGGAATAATAGATTAAATTTACGGGCTTTTCATTCAGGCAGAAAACCTGACTTTGTTCTAGCTCTAATTGAAACTCAAAATCAAAAGAATATGAATGAAGAATTTTTTCTTTAGTATCAGTAATAAGGTTGAAAAGTGAACAAAGTCTTTTGATTGGGGCTAAATGTTTTAATATTTCTTTCATACTTGCAAATATAACAAAAATCGTTTTTTTTTCTTTCAGGTGCAAGGCTGTGGTTTAGAATGTATGATAGTCATAGTTCCATTGTTGAAACATAATTTTGATAGCCGCTTCGTGGTACTTGTCTTTTTTAGAAAAGCAAGCAGTTTTTTGTACAAGACGCCTATTTTTAGCTCTTAAAGCATTATTGACTCCCTTAAAATGACGGGTCAGTTGTTTGCCAACTTGATGGTTTCCCCTCGCTAATACCTCATCAAAAGCAGCCCAATTATCGGTACAATACTGCTCAATTTCAATATCTTTAAGCATTTGTAATAGTTTTTTAATCGTTTTAGCACTGCGATTGCCTATCACATAGCCTAATACTTCATTGGTTTCAGAGCATACGCTTACCACAAGATTTACACAAAAAATTTTGTGTCCCTTCTTTTTTATGACCATTTTTCACTATTCTTGTACCTTGACAATGAGGGCAATTTACTTTTGTTAATACTTCACACATATTACAAATATAAGCCCTCTTTGTCTTTTACAAATATATCTTACAATCTTTACCACAATCAATAAAGGTTAATCAAATAAGTTACGTAATATGGGGTTATCGTTTTCTTGGGTTTTATTGGGATTGTACTTTCCCGTAAATTCTCCTTTTTCTTTTCTTTCTTTGAAGGTTTTTGTTACAAAATGTTTAGCGATTTCTGCTTGAATGTTGGGTTCTTCTTTGGAAGAATTTTCTAATCTATTTTCTGCGTATTGGATATATTCTTTGGAAATTTCTATACCGATAAAGTCATGTCCTAAGGCTTTTGCTGCGACTAATGTAGTTCCGCTACCACAGTAGGGGTCAATGACAATGCCTTTGTTTTCGTTCATTATTGAATAAATGGCTCTGACGGGCAATTCCACAGGAAAAGGTGCAGGGTGCGGATTTTCTCTTTCAGGCGGAAAACGCCATATAGAAGTCAGCAAGGCGTGCTTCGCTTGCAGTTCTTCTCCAATTAAATTATTATCTTTCGGTTTGTAGAGCCAATAAATTCTTTCTTCTACTTGCCAAAATCTCCAACCTCTGATGTTGGCGGCAATCATTCTGTCCCATATAATTTCCTGTCGGATGTTCCATTTTGTTTTTCTCAGCCAGTCCATAGGATGTAGCATGAGTCCTTTTTCCCATCTTACTTTGTGATTATAGAAAAAAGAACCTCCAGGTTTTGTAATTCTGTATAGTTCATTTAGCACGTCCATTTGATGGGCTTGATATTCTTCTTCGGGGAGTTTATCGCTTGCATTAGCATATTGGACATTTTTCACCAACCATCCTTTTTTGTTTTCTCCTTTGTTGTAAGGTGGTGAAGTTACGCCCATATCTACGATATCATCAGGTAGTTTTTTTAAAACATTCAAAGCGTCGCCATGAAAAATTTTATTTAAATAATCTTTATTCATCAGTTGCATTTTTTTCTAAAAACTCATAAAAACCTTTGGATATATATGGTTTGTATTTAGACAGTTCTTTTTTGTTCAATAGGTAGATAAACTTTAAATCAGGACAATAGATAAAATCTTTATAATCAAAATTGGCACTTGTTTAAAATGGATTTTTGATGTGTTTCCGTTGAATATATTTTAACAACGTTTGCGAGTTCCAGATTCATAATTTTATCGTGTTTGAATTAAAGGTGCTATAGAGATACAAAAATAGGCATAAATTGTGAACAATCAACATTGAATTAGGAGAAGGCGAAGTAGAATAAAGAAGAAAATTACAAGCGGATTTTAGTTTTGGCTAGATTTTTGTAAGAATGTTTTTTGTTCAACGAACTTTTATACGCTTAAAGCATAGTCGTTTTCTAAAAACTTACTTGTATAATTGTAAAATGAAATCGTATTTTTCTATTCCATTTTTGTTGCTCTTTTCATCTTTGTTTTTTGTACAAAATAATCCTGACTTTAAAGTAGGATGGTGTGTATACAGTTTTGAAGCCCATTCTCAAAGGCATTTGGATATGATTCAAAAGTGCAAGCCTTCTATTATACGTTGGTTCATGGAATGGGATAGACATGATGTTATAAAAAATGGACAGTCTTTGCGAAAGCAACGTTTAGAAGCCTATAAACCTTTTTTTGAGTTATGTGCAAAACAGAATATCACACTTGTAGTGCAGATATGGGTAAAAGACCGTCTATGGGCAGGTGATGGCGATGGGGGTACTCAATGGGCAAAGCCTGATAAATTTACAAATTATCCTGCTAATATTCAACAGTCTTATGGTACATTTGTACGGGAATTAGTAGATATAATGAACCTTTGTGGTGTTCCTGATAAAAATATTATTCTTGAAGCATGGAACGAACCTGATTTGTTATGGGGAATTCCTAATACTAATCCGCCTAATTATCATGAACCTTGGAAAGTCTTTTCTAAAAAAGGATTTAGTAAATGGACAGGTGGAAGTGGGCAAAAATGGCAGGAACTTCATACCGTACTGGGTGATTCTCATAAAGATATTAGATGGGCGAATGGTAGTGTGGGGATTCATGAAAGATATAGTTCATGGATAGCCCCTGCTTATAATATTCCGCAAATTACTGTATTAGATTTGCATTATTATTTGTGGAGTACCAAAACTGCACAGGAATACTGTGATTCCGTGAGCCGCATAATTGAAAGATGGGATAAATATTTGCCCGCAGGTAAAAAACCGTATCCTTTTTTTATTGGAGAGTGTGCTAAATTCAGCAGTGGTAACGAAGAAAACATGATTGTTCGTAAAGAACATGCACAAATGATGCGGGAGGCTTGTGCTATTCTTTCTCAAAAGTATAAAGAGCGTTTTCTATGTATGACGGCTCATGCTCCTGTTAAAATGTGGGAAAAAGGTATAGCATGGTTTGATGAAAAATATACTTATTAGTTTATGAAATAACGTTTAAGATTTAGAGAAGTTCTTTAGTTGTTCTTCAAAAAGTCATCTATTGCTCAATAGAATAAATTTTGGAAAAATTACATTATCTCTATTTTTTACACAAAAACTTGTTAGAGCGTTATTTGTTTTTACCAACTTACAACTATTCCTGCGGTAGGGACTATAGGCAATTGGTCTACTCTGGAGTAACGAATTCTATCAAAATAAAAAATATTTTGACGGTTATAAGCGTTGATAGCGTTTACATTTAGTTCTAACAAAACTTTATCTTTGAAGGAGAAACGCCTTTTCATTGAAATATCTAAACGATGGAAGTAAGGCAATCTTGCTCCGTTATAGTCATCACTTAACATAAATGCTAGGTTTCCATTTTGTTGAGTATAATTGGATTGAGAGCCGTTAGAATAAAATTGAAGTTTTTCAAACATAGATTGAGTTTGAGTGAAAGGAAAGCCAGAACCTAAGGTCCATCTTGTAGAAAATTCCCATTTAGATTCTTTGAATTTGATAGATTTAATTTGCTTTCCGTCAATAGTTTGTTGAGTAAAATCACCGAGTTTATAGTCAAAAACTAAATTAGCGGTATGTCTTCTATCAAAAACGGTAAAATAAACTCTTTTAAAATCATCACGTTGAACCTTTGCCCATCCATAAGTTGCATAAGCAAAAATTTTCTTGGTTTGATATTTAAGAACAAAATCAGCACCGTAAGCCCAACCTTTTTCTGTAATAAAATTAGGGTCAGCAGGAAACATTTTATCTCTATTGATATTAGTAACTTGTTGAAATCCTTTATACCAACCTTCAATAATAGCAGTAAAATGATCAGCAATTTGGTATTCAAAACCTAACAAATGATGAAAGCCTGTTTGTAAATTATGTCTATATCTTTGATTAGCAGCAGCTTCAGGAGCACTTAAAAATCCTTGAAAAAGTACCACAATATCTTTATCAGAAGTAGCAGCTACTAAGTTCTGGGAGTACATACCTGTTGCTATGTTTATCCCTAATTTTCCTAAATTTACTTTTGCTCTTAAACGGGGTTCAGGGGAAATATAACTATGGTCATTGTAGTAATGAAGCCTTAGGCTTGGCTCTAAAACCAATCTTGATATATAAGATGCTTCTCCGTTAGGCAATTCAATTTTTTTGCGGAATACTTTTTTATATTTAAAATAGCCAGCGGCTTCTGTATTATTATTTTGTTGGCTAGTAATCAAACCTAAGGAGTTTGTAAAGACAAAATCAGTTCTAAAACCTAAAAATTGGATTCCGTAGTTAAATTCATCTACAGAATTAAAAATATATCCAAAATTAAAACTTCCATTAAAACCACCAATTTGAGAAAATCTATCAAAGTTTTCTGTTGCCGCTTGAAGAGTAGTTTTATAATTAGAAAATGCTAAATTCCCGGAGATATTCATTAAAGAATTGGCAGGTAAAAAACGGAATTGAGTTCCTCCACCAAAAGATTTCCAGTTATAGTTGGAAGGGAAACCATAATTTACATTATCAGATTGATAAAAACCAAACAAATTAATAGAATTTGCCCCAGCACCAAAAGTAGTTTTTCCATAAATATCAAAAAAGTTAAAGGGTAAACCGATAGTATCATTGACATAACTATATAAAGTTTTTGAAGTTTTATCAATATGTAAAGCGCGAGAAGAAATCAAAAAGGAAGCCGCAGGTTGACCTTTCGATTTGAATAAGGGTCCTTCTAAAATACCGCCTGATGTAAAAGGATTGGTATGAATTTTTCCAGAGAATTTATTAAAATCCCCATTTCGGGTTTCTATATCCATAACAGAAGAAACTCTACCGCCATACTCAGCGCTGTAGCCTGCAGAATAAACATTGACATTTCTTAAAATATCGGTATCAAAAACTGAAAACAAGCCAATAGAATGGAAAGG
>CAZBPK010000122.1:0-24011 GCA_964493765.1 uncultured Bacteroidia bacterium
CAATACAAAAAAGAGGATTATATTGATAACGAGAAACAAATTTTACCAATTACAACGATTTACATATTAGGTTTTACGATTCCTGAAATTGATTCAGCTTGCATCAAGGTAGAACGTAATTACAAAGATTTGATTGAGAAACGGATAATAGACAAGAAAAGTGAATTTGTAGAAAAGCTCACTCATGATAGTTATATTGTTCAAGTAGAGAGAATTACAAGCCGTTATCAAACGAAATTGGATAAATTGCTAAGCATATTTGAGCAATCGTATTTTATAGATAATAGTAAAATCATAAAGGAATATCCGTATCCGATAGACAATGAAGAAATCAAGCTGACAGCGGAGATATTGCATTATTCAGGGATAAATCCAGAGGAAAGGAAACTGATAGAAATGGAACAAGAGGCATGGCGTAGTGTAAATGCAATGTTTGAGGATAAAGAAAAGAAGTATATAAAAGCCTTAGCAGAAACAAGGAAAGAGTTAGAAGAGGAAAAGAAGAAAGCTGAGGAAGAAAAGAAAAGAGCAGAAGAGAAAGAAAGATTATTGGAGGAAGAAAAGAAAAAGGCAGAAGAGGAAAAGAAAAGAGCAGAAGAGGAGAGAACTAAAATTATAAATGCGATTAAAAGTTTAAGGTTATCCAATTTTAGTGACGAGCAAATTGAAACGATGTTAGGTATTAAAATCATTAATTATTTAGGGTAGGGGTTAATGTTTATTTGTTAATGGTTAGGGTTTAGGAAATATTTAACGCAATTTTTATTGCGTATTATGCGTGAGGGATGCGGAGGGCACTAAGTGGCACTGCCTTTGAGTGAAACGAAAAGGATTGCCGAAGCGAACAGCGAAGCCCGTAGCAGCCCGACCCGCAGCGTAAGCAAGGGACACGCCCAAAAAATACTCTATAAATTTTCTTTCATAAATATTTGAAAACTTATAAAATTCCATAATTTTGCATTTTTTCTACAAAATGTTAATCAAGGACGCACCGAAAACCATAAAAAAAATTTTAGTTGCTAATAGAGGGGAAATTGCCATAAGAATTTTAAGAGCTGCTTCTGAATTAGGAATTACTACGGTTGCAATTTATACATTTGAAGACCGTTATTCTTTGCATCGATATAAGGCTGATGAAGCCTATCAAGTGGGTAAAAATAATGAACCTCTAAAACCTTATTTGGATATTGAGGAGATTATTAGTATAGCCAAAGAAAATCAAGTAGATGCTATACATCCAGGTTATGGATTTTTATCTGAAAATGTTCAATTTGCTAAAAGATGTGAAGAGGAAGGTATCATTTTCGTGGGTCCATCATGGAAAAGTATGGAAGCCTTAGGGGATAAAATTACAGCTAAAACTGTTGCTCACCAATTACAAGTTCCTATGATAGAAGGAAACCAAGAACCTTTGGAAAGTTTAGAGATTGCTTTAAACGAAGCGAATAGAATTGGTTACCCAATTATGTTAAAAGCCACTGCTGGTGGTGGCGGTAGAGGAATGAGGGTTTGCCATAATGACCATGAACTTACAAAAGCCTTTATGGAAGCCTCTTCTGAAGCCCAAAAAGCTTTTGGTAATGCCACTCTTTTCATGGAAAAGTTTATTCATAATCCTAAACATATTGAAGTTCAAATTCTTGGAGACCAACACGGAAATTTAGTTCATTTATATGAAAGAGATTGTTCGGTTCAAAGAAGATTTCAGAAAGTGGTTGAAATTGCTCCCGCTCCTAATCTTTCCCAAGAAACCAAAAATTTATTATACGGTTATGCACTAAAATTAGCTAAAGCTGTTCAGTATTACAATGCTGGTACTGTGGAATTTCTAGTAGATAGCCAAGAAAATATTTATTTTATTGAAGTAAATCCTAGAATCCAAGTAGAACACACCGTAACAGAAGTAGTTACCGGTATTGATTTAGTAAGAACCCAAATACTAATTGCTATGGGCTTACCCCTTTCTCATCATCAAATTTTTATCCATAACCAAAATGAAATTCAATGCAAAGGTTTTGCTATTCAATGTAGAATCACTACAGAAGACCCCAAAAATAACTTTCAACCCGATTTTGGGAAAATTATTGCCTATCGTAATGCTGGTGGTTTTGGGATTCGTTTAGACGAAGGCTCTACTTATGCAGGTGTACAAATTTCGCCCTTTTTTGATTCTATGTTGGTAAAAATTACTGCATCAGGAAGAACCTTGAGAGGTGCCTGCCAAAGAATGGATAGAACCTTAAGAGAATTTCGTATTCGGGGTGTAAAAACCAATATTCCTTTTTTACAAAATGTAATTGCTCACCCTACTTTTCAATCTGGAAATTCTACAGTACATTTTATAGACAAAACTCCTGAACTACTCAACTATACAGTAACTCAAGATAGAGGAACTAAAACTTTACAATATATTGCACAAGTAATTGTAAACGGTAACCCTTATGTTAATGAGGTAAATCCTAAAAAAGTTTTTCAAAACCCTATAGTTCCTGATTTTAATCCTTATAGTGATTATCCTAAAGGAACTAAACAACTTTTAACTGAATTAGGCCCCGATAAATTTTCTCAATGGTTAAAAAATGAAAAGGTGATTCATTATACGGATACAACTTTTCGTGATGCTCATCAATCTTTATTGGCTACTAGAGTACGAACTCATGATATGCTCAAAGTAGCAGAAAGTTTTGCTAAGCATCACCCACAGACTTTTTCAATGGAAGTTTGGGGAGGTGCTACTTTTGATGTTTCTTTAAGATTTTTACAAGAATGTCCTTGGCAAAGATTACAACTATTAAGAGAGGCTATTCCCAATATTTTACTGCAAATGTTGATTCGTGGTGCAAATGCTGTGGGTTACTCTGCTTATCCTGATAATTTGGTAGAAAAATTTATAGAAAAAGCATGGCAAAACGGTATGGATATTTTCAGAATCTTTGATTCTTTGAATTGGTTGGAGAATATGCAAACCAGCATTAAAGCAGTAAGAGAACGTACAAATGCTATTGCAGAAGTTTGTATTTGTTACACTGGTGATATTTTAAATCCAGACAGACCCAAATATAATTTGCAGTATTACCTTGATTTAGCCAAAAGAGTTGAAGATGCTGGCGCTCATATTTTAGCAATTAAAGATATGGCAGGTTTATTAAAACCTTATGCAGCAGAAATTTTAGTAAAAGAACTCAAAAAATCTATTGATATACCTATACATTTACATACTCATGATACCTCTGGCGCCCAAATTGCTACCTATTTAAAAGCTGTTGAAAATGGTATTGATGTGATTGATGTTGCTTTAGCTTCTCTATCTGGTTTAACTTCCCAACCTTCTTTTAATACCATGGTTGCAATTTTAGAACGCACTGAACGAGAAAATTCTTACAACTTAGATAGTTTAAACCAATTTTCTTATTATTGGGAACTAGTTCGTGAGTATTATTATCCCTTTGAATCTGGATTGATGGCTTCTACTGCAGAAGTTTATGAGCATGAAATTCCCGGTGGTCAATATTCCAATTTAAAACCTCAAGCATTTTCTTTGGGATTAGCTGATAGATTCCAAGAAGTAAAGAAAAATTTTGCAATTGTAAATCAAATGTTTGGTGATATTGTAAAAGTAACACCTTCCTCAAAGGTCGTGGGTGATATGGCGTTATTTATGACTGTCCAAAATTTAACGGTACAAGACATCCTAGAAAAAGGTCATGAAATTTCTTTTCCAGAATCAGTAATTAGTATGATGAAAGGGGATTTAGGTCAACCAGAAGGAGGATTCCCTAAAGAAATTCAAAAAATTATATTAAAAAATGTAGAGCCATACTCCGATAAACCCAATGCACATTTAAAGCCCATTGATTTTGAAGCTGATTTTAAAATTTTTCAAGAGAAATTTGGTAATCAATATTCAGAATTGGATTATTTGTCTTGGAAATTTTATCCAAAAGTTTTTGAAGAGTACGCAAAAAATAACGAGCTTTACGGCAATGTTTCTTTTATTCCTACTCCTGTTTTCTTTTATGGTCTCAAACCTGATGAAGAATGTGTAATAGAAATTGATAAAGGTAAAACCTTATTAGTCAAATATTTATATTCTTCACCAGCTAATGAAAGTGGAATCAGAACGGTTTATTTCAAGTTGAATGGTCAAACACGTTCAGTAGAAATCCAAGATAAAACTTTACAGTCTTTAAAAAAGGAAAATCCAAAAGCTCATGGAGATAAAGAAATTGGCTCTCCATTACAAGGAATGTTCAGCAAAATCCTTGTTAAAGAAGGTGAAAAAGTTACAACTAATCAAGCATTGTTTATTATTGAAGCCATGAAAATGGAAACCACTGTAACCGCTAGTTTTGAAGGAACCATTGAAAAAATTCATTTAAAAGAAGGTAGTTTAGTGAATACTGGGGATTTGATTTTAAGCTGGAAGTAATTACAATTATAGATTTTTAAAAATTTGGGCGTGCCCCTCGCTTCGCTTCGGGTCGGGCTTGCTTTGGGTTTCACTTCGTTTCAGCAATCCTTTTTCTACTTTTTTCAAAAGCATTAAAAGGCAGTGCCACTACGTGCCCTACGCATCCCTCACGCTTTAATATTAAGTAAACTCAATAAATCTTTTTTTATACTTTTATTGAAATTCCTTTAATTTTGCAATTACTAAAAAATAATCCATGGATTTTGAGAAAGTCGTTAGGCACCGCCGTTCAATTCGCGAATATAAAAATGCTCCTATAGATGCTGAAATTGTAAAAAAATGTATAGAATTAGCGACTTTAGCACCCAATAGCTCAAATATGCAATTATGGGAATTTTACCATATAACAGATAAAAATACCTTAAAAAAATTAGCTGAAGCTTGTTTGGGTCAAGGTGCTGCAACTACTGCACAACAAATGGTTGTTTTTGTTACTCGTAGAGATTTATATAAAAAACGTGCAAAACAAATGTTGGAGCTAGAAACATTAAATGTAAAAAAAAATAGCCCCTTAGATAGACAACCTCATAGAATTAAACGTTGGCAAATGTACTACAATAATGTAATTCCTATCTTATATTCTAGTTTTTTTGGAATAATAGGTTTTTTTAGAAAAATTTTAGTTAATATTGTTGGTCTATTTAGACCCATTGTTTATCAGGTTTCTGAAAGTGATGTGAGAATTGTAGTTCATAAAACTTGTGCATTAGCCGCTCAAACTTTTATGTTAGCCATGGCTAATGAAGGTTATGACACCTGCCCCATGGAGGGTTTTGATAGCAAAATGGTAAAAAGAATATTAAAATTACCTTATGGAGCAGAAATCAATATGATTGTTTCTTGTGGCATAAGATCTGAAAATGGTGTTTGGGGCGACCAAATGCGTGTCCCTTTTGAGGAAGTTTATAAAAAACTATAATCCCAATGTTTTTAATAGGGCTTTTGCTTTAATTTGGCACTCTTGGTACTCGCTTTCCCAATCAGAATTTAAGGTAATTGCACCACCTACATGAAATGAACCCAATTTTTTAGTCTCATTCCATACCATACTCCTTATTACTACGTTTAAATCAAAATTTCCTTGATGAAAATATCCTATAGAACCTGAGTAAATCCCTCTACCATTTTTTTCTAGTTCTTCAATTATTTGCATAGCACGAATTTTGGGACATCCTGTCATAGAACCCGCTGGAAATAATGATTTTATAATTTCAAAATTGGAAATATTATTTTGAAGTTTCCCTATAATCGTTGAAACCATTTGATGTAAATAGGAATAGGTTTGTATTTGGTAAAGCCTTTCAACCTGAACTGTTTTAGATTCACAAACCCTATTCATATCATTTCTTACCAAATCCACAATCATTACATTTTCAGAACGATTTTTATGAGAGTAATATAATTCTAATACATTTTGAAAATCCAATATTTGTGATTTTTTAATAGTTCCTTTGATAGGTTGTGAAATTAATAACTCATTTTTCTTTTTAAGAAATCTTTCTTGAGAAGCACATATTAGCCAATTTTCTTTCCATTTTAAGATTCCTGATTGTGGGGTAGGAGAGAGCGTGGTTAAGTTTTCATAAAAATTTAATGGATTAATTTCAAGTTCATTAAGGAGATATTCAACTGCAAAATTTACTTCGTAAATGTCCCCCCTTTTCAAATACTCAAAAATTTTTTGTAGTTTTTCTTGGTATTCTGATTGTGATATCGTGGATTCAAAAGATTGATAATTGATTGAAATAAGTGAATTTTCTTCAGAATTTTGAAAGTCAATGCTGCCTTCAAAATATACTTTAAGTGGCTCATCACTTTTTACATAAAGAATGGATTCTGGTTCAAAAAAAGCTATTTCTGGAAAAGGTATAGTTGTTGTTAAAATATTGAGACATTTGGGTTCTATTTGAGATTTTAATGAGTACGAAAACCCACCAAGAAGCCATTTTTTATCATCAAAATCAGAAAAATTTATGTCTTTAGATTGTTTAGCTGACCCAATAATAATTTCAAAATCTCCATAATATTCATTGAGTATATTTACTGTTTGAAGTAAAGCAAAAAATGGATTTTTGGATAGTTTTATGGCTTGATCTTTTAAAAATTGATTTCTTTCATTGAAAGTTTTAAATTTCAAGAAATTCATTCAGTTATTACAATTTTTTGGGATTGATTTTCCATTTTTAATAAATACAAACCAGAACTACAGTTTTCGCATTCCCAAAAATTACCATCATATTTTAAGTTCATTTCTTTTCCTGTAAAATCAAAACAACGTAAATTATTTACGGGAGGTTCAATAGAAAATCTTTTGGGGGTGGGATTTGGGTAAATTTTATAAATACTTGAATTTTTACTTTCACTGATAGTAGTAGTTGAATGGTAAGTAATAGGAATTTTTAATTCAAAACCTAATTGAGGTATGTAGATTTTTAACTGGTCTTGAATAGGCTGTTGTGAGTTTACCTTAATACGCACAAGAAGAGCTTCACCGGGAGTGATTAAGGTATCATTTTTTCCTTCTACAATTTCTAAATCAGGATGGGAAACTTGAATATTTTGAAATATAAAGTCTTGATTTCCAGAATTAATCATTACAAAGTCATAATACCAATCATTTCCAAAGGGTCTTGAACCCAAATCAATTAATGTATCTAAATAAAGCCACTGATAACTTATAGGAGCGTTGGAAAATGAAGAAAGTTTTGTAATTCTATTTAGGAATTGTGGATAATCAATAAAAGGATTTCTATTTTGTTGATAGGAATAAATGTCAGCACATCGTTTTTTTTCAATATTATCAGGAAGAAAGAGTAAATGCCATTGACGAAGGGTATTTTCTTGAGGTGCAAAAAAACTGCTATAATCTTGGTATTTTAGTATAAAATACATCAGAGCCCTAGCCGCAGTACCTTTAAATTCGTCCCTGGGTTCAAAATGAGTGGAATTCCACTTACAACCATTGCTTTGCCCTGTTGGATTAAAAACCCAATCATAAGGTAAATTTCCTCTGGTATTGTTTATGTTTTCGTCAGTTGGAAATAAATGAAAAAAATCAGAACGCATAGGTTCATTTTGGCTAAAAAATGATTGGGGAAACACATGTTCTGTATTAAAATTCCAAGGGGAATTTACTAGTGTTCCAGTATTCATGGGATAATTTTCTATGATTCTGCCTGTATAAACGCATTCTACTTTATCAGTACTAGAACCTCGTCCGTTTACTTTCCAATTATCAAAAGTTGAAAACATTAATATTCTTTGGGAATATCCTTGAGATGCGTATCCTAAATTAATACGATTTTTTAAAGCAGTTTTTAAATCTTCTTCAATCAGATTTTCAGTAGTGTTATAATAGGGATTAATAAATCTACCTTGACCTTGAACGTCTAATCTTAAAGTTCCATAGAAAGAGTTATCATTCAAAGGTTTAGTCTGAAATAGAATTTCAGTATTGTAATATATATTTTGTTTAGGTTCAAAATAAATAACAACTCTTTGAGAATCAGATGGATTGATAATAAAATTAGAAAGATCGGGATAAAAAACTAAATCCTCATAAATGGGGTATAATGCAGTTTGGAAAACTTCAATAGGATAGTTTTGGTCATTATAAAAAGTAACAATTTGACTATCTTTATTTACCTCATAAGTAGGAGGAAAAATCAGTTGTGAAGGAATTACTCTTAAAGGTTGTGCGTAAGAACTCAGGTACAAAAGAAAAACAAAAAAAATAGATCTCATAACATTTTGCACAAAGTTAAACATATTTTTTTAATGTAGGATTTTGGAAAGTTTTGTTTTTACTTTTTGTTCTAAACTTGCTTGAAAATCATAATTTTTGTATGAAAGGGACTTGTTTAAAAAAAACTTTACTTTGGTATAATCTTTCTTTTCATCGTAAATAAGAGCAATAAAATAAGCAGAATAGGGTTTCATCCATAAATTTTTAAATGATTGAATTTCAAATACTTTTTGATAAAATTCTAAGGCTTTATCCAAATTTTTCATTTCATGGTAAACACGTGCTTTTCTATATAAAATTTCAATAGATATGTCAGGAATGTTAGAATAAGAGATTTGATTTAAAATTGTTAAAGACTGAGAATAATTGCCTCCATCAAAAAGCCATCTTGCTTGAAATAATTGTGCTTCTTCTTTACTAATTGACTTAAAAATATAATTTTGTGATTGTTTTATTGCATATAAATCTTTATCAGAAATTTGTTCATCAAATTGAGTAGCCCTATAAAAATATTTTTGTGCTTCATTTTTTTGGTTTTTAAAACTGTAAAGAATACCAATTTTGTAATTTGCATCTGCTTTAAAAATATTTCCACGTTTTTTTTCAATAAATTTTTCCAAAAAATACTGTGCAGAATCTAACTGTAATTCATACATGTAACAATGAGCTAGATGGTAAGCAGGATAATCAAAATCTTTGATTGGGTGTTTTATACAAAAAATAAGTTTTTGTTTAGCTTTTTGCAATTCTTTTCTATCTAGGTAATTAATTCCTAATAGATAAGCAAAAAATGAATTTTCTGGATAATTTTTATTCAATTTTTCAATGGAATGATATGCGGATTGATGATCATTGAATAAGTGTTTGGATAGATAAAAATTTAAAACTTGATTTTCAATTTTTAAGATTTCTGTTTTGTTAATGATTTGATGAAAATTATGTATTCCTTTCTCTAAATTTCCAGAATATCCCATGAAATCAGTTATCCATTTATATTTAGTGGGAATAGAACCTAAAAATATCTCGATCAAGGATTGCAATCTTTTAGGAAAAATAATTTGAGAAAAGTTTTTGGTTTTTTGAACAAGCTTATAGGATTCTTTAAAGTTTTTATAAGCATTCCAATAGGATTTTTGTAAAAAAGAAATAATACACCTTTCTAAATACATCTCACCCAAAAAGCTAACTTTCCATTCTTCAGAACCTTTTGAATAAGAAAGTTTATGAATAAGAGAATCAGATTTTAAAAAAAACTGTTCTGCTTGAAAGTTCTCATAAAAAAACTGTTGGTAAAATAAATTATGATGATGTAAATAGATTTTTTGAGGTGTATTTTGTAACTTTTTAATCAATGAATCAGCTTTCAAGAACTGAAAGCTAAGAATTTTATTTTCAATATCCAAATAATTTTGAGCATAAACAAGTTGAAAAAAAAGAAATAAGAGGATTATAGGTTTCATGAATTATAAAAAAACCGCCAAAGGGCGGTTAAATTTTTAGGCGTATAATTGCTCAGTGATATCTTGAATAGCAAGTTTTTCTTTGGCTTTATCCAACATTTCTTGGTCCACCAAAATTCTGCCACAATTTTCACAAACAATAATTTTTTTCAATTGTTTTACTTCATTTACTCTTTGAGGAGGAACCACAGCAAAACAACCCCCACATGCATCGCGTTCAGTAGAAACTACTGCTAAACCATTACGCATGTTTCTTTTAATCCTTTCGTAAGAATTTAATAATCTTTTATCAACTTTTATAGCAATTTTATCTTTTATATCATTAAGGTTTTTTTCTTCTTTTTCTGTTCTTGCAACAATTTCTTTCAATTCCTTTTTTTTGATTTCTAAATCGTTTTCTTTAGATTGTTTTTTTTCTTGATACATTTCTAAAAGTTCTTTTAACTCACCATTTTGCTTTTCTGCAATGGCAATTTTTCTTTTAAAAGCTTGTATTTCTAAATTAGCGATTTCAATTTCTTTTGTAATTGCTTCAAATTCACGATTATTTTTTACTTGCATTTGTTGCTCATCATATTTTTTGAGCAATTCTTCTTGTTCTTTAACAGAAATTTTTAAACTAGATATATTTTTCTTGTTACCATCAATTTTAGATTGAATTTCTTGGATTTTCAAGTCTAAACTCAATATAACATCTTCTAAATCTTGCACTTCAAATGGAAGATTTCCACGTAATTGAATAATTTTATTCAAATAGCTATCAACTACTTGTAATTCTACTAATGATTCTAATTTTTCTTTGATACTTAGTTCCATACTCAATAATAATGTACTGGATTGGTATTTACTTTTGATAAATAAACCGCAAAGTTATGTATATTTTTTATAAAGTCAAAAATTATTTCTGAAGTATATTGCTCCGATTCATGATGCCCAATATCTAATAAATAAAATTGGTTTTCGTTATCAAAAAATTTATGATAAGTTATATCTGATGTAATAAATACATCTAATTGATTTTTTATTACTTCTGGAATTAAAAAACTACCAGAGCCTCCACAAACTCCAATTTTTTGAACTAAGGTTTTATCTAAAGATTTTGAATATTTAATGGTAGGAATTTTAAATTTTTCTTTGATTTTATCCATAAAATTATAAATATTTAATGGTTTTTTTAAAATTCCCATCAATCCACTTCCAATTTCTAATTGAGGGTGTTTTTTAATGAATTGTAAATTTTCTAATTTTAAAATTTTGGCTATTTTTTGATTAACACCATGTAAAACATTATCCAAATTAGTATGAATTGCATAAAGACCAATATTTTTACGTATGGCTTTCATAATAATTTTACTAACATAATCTTCACCGTTTAACCTTTTTCTCGCTTGAAACCAAATAGGGTGGTGGGTAATAATCAAATTACAACCCAATTGTTCAGCTTCCTCTAAAACTTCATCAGTTACATCTAAATTGATTAAGATACCACGAATTTCTGTATGAAATTCTCCCACAATTAAACCTACATTATCATAATTTTCAGCAAATTGGGGGTTTGCCCATTCCTCTAACTTTTTATGTAAATCCCAAATATTCATATCGCAAAGTTAAAGATTAATTCAATAAAAATTTGAAATCTTCTAAATCTAAAGATTTTACAAAACCTTCTTCCACTTGAATAATATCTTCAGCAATAGCAGATTTTTTTTGTTGTAACTGAACAATTCTTTCTTCAATAGTATTTTTTGATATAAATTTATAGGAAAAAACATTTTTGGTTTGTCCAATACGATAAGCTCGGTCTATTGCTTGTTTTTCAATTGCAGGGTTCCACCATGGATCCATTATAAATACATATTCAGCGGCTGTAAGATTTAAACCAAAACCACCGGCTTTTAAGCTAATTAAAAAAACTTGATACTCTTCTTGATTTTGAAATTTTTCTACTTCTTTCTGCCTTGCTTCTGAACTCATACTTCCATCTATATAGTTGTATGCAATTTTTCTTTCTTTTAATTCATTTTCAATAATTTCTAGCATAGAAACAAATTGAGAGAAAATAAGAATTTTACTTTTCCTTTCAACGATTTCTTCAATCATACGCATAGCTTCTTGCATTTTTCCAGATTCTTTGAAACCTTTTTGAATTAATCCGGGATGAATAGCAATTTGCCTAAGTTCCATTAATGAAGTTAAAAAATTCATTTTTTCTTTTTTGAATTTGTCTTCATCTAGTTCTACAAAAAATCTTTCTTTCACGTCTTTTAATTTCATTTCATAAAAATGTGCTTGGGCGTCTGTCATTTCACAAAAATGAATAGTTTCAATTTTGGGTGGTAACTCTTTGGCAACCAATTCTTTAGTTCTCCTTAAAATGAAGGGATTAATAATTTTTTTTAAGTATAATGCTCTTTTGGTATTTGCATTTCTTTCGATGGGGTCTGCATAAAATTTTTGGAAAAATGCTTTGGAGCCTAATAAATTGGGATTTAAAAACTGCATTTGTGCCCATAAATCTAATGTTTTGTTTTCTATTGGCGTACCAGAAAGGGTTAAACGGTGTGTTGATTTTAAGGAATGAACTGCTTGATGTGTTTGGGACTGAACATTTTTTATCATCTGAGACTCATCTAATATAATATAATGAAACAAAAATTTGGATAAAATTTCCTCATCACGTCTTAGAGTTCCATAAGTAGTTAAAATTATATTATTTTTGTTAAATTTTGACAAAAGTTGTTCCCTATTATTTCCTTGATAAACCAGATATTTTAGGTCAGGAGTAAATTTTTGAATTTCTGCTATCCAATTATAAATCAAAGATTTAGGCATAACCAACAAAGAAGGGGTTGATATCCCTTTTTCAAATTCATGTTGAATTAAACTTAAAGTTTGTAAGGTTTTTCCCAAACCCATATCATCTGCTAAAATTCCGCCAAGCCTAAATTTATTGAGTAATAATAACCAATCCAAACCTGCCTTTTGGTAATCTCTTAAAGTAGCATTTAAACCTTTGGGTTGTGGTTGTTTGGGTAAATTTTCTAAACTTTCTAATAAATTCCATTCTGATTTTTTACCTTCTAAATCAAAAGTTTGTAGTAATGAACCTTGGTATTTTTTGAGTATAAAATTATCATTTTCATTGATTTCTGCGATTTCTAAAAAATGGCGAAAATCCGTCATCCAGTGGCTTGGTATTAAAACTTGAGTTTTATCGGGAAGGGTATATTCTTGTTTTTCATTTAAAATGGATTTTTTTAATTTTGCCAATGGAAATTCAAAAATTCCTACTTTAACAACTGCTTTTATAAGATAAAATTCTTCTAACTCTTGAATTTCATGACTTAAAGTCATTTCATCAAACAAAAATGCAGGTTCATAATTTTGAATTATTGAAATATCTTTATTTTTCAAGTTTTTATAATTTTTTGACATCCAAAGTAATGCCTCTTGTTCTGGTAGAGTAATATTTGAAAATAAACTTACTTGTTTACCATATAACTCCAAAATAAATTCCTTTGTTTCTTTTTCTAAAGCTATATTTCTTTTGATTTTGTAAAATGTAGGGGTATTATTAGATTGATATATGACAAAATAATCATCTTCATCTTGTGAATTTAACAAAAATTGGTCATATTTTATAAGAATTTCAAAGTTATAAAAAGCATTAGCATCTTTGGAAACTGAAATTTCAAATTTCGGTTGAGTTTGAATAAAATGAATATCAATTCCATTGGCATGAACTTCATGTTTTTTGAGTACTTTTAAAAAAAAACCATTAAAATATTGATTTTCAATTTCTCTTGTTATGGTTACATATTTTTTTCTTAAAAAAGGTGCTATTTTTTTTCCATCAACTTCATCATCAATTTCAAAAATTTGGTGGTTTAAATACATCCAAGCAGGATTTTGGGCAATAATATTTCCTTTAAAACGATAATCCAATTGTTGACCGTTTAATTTTAAAATTTGCCAATACCTCATGTCTTTTGCATTTCTATCAAAAAAGAATAGCAATTTAGCTTTATTAGCAAGTACTTCAACTGGTTGTCCGCAGGGATAATCAAATTTATCTAGTAAATATACTTTCTTGTTTCTCAGCAATTTAAGACTTTCCGTAATTCTTCTATCCACATAATCCATAATGTAGTTATAAGTCGGTAGTTCAGGAAGTTTTTTTTGAAATTGTTCAACACTTTTAATTTTATTATTGGGATTAAATTGTTTATATAGTTGATGGATAGATACCTCATAAAGAAGTTTAATTAAACGAATGTCATCATTATCTAATTGATTAGCAAATATTTGGGTATTATGAGGGAATAATTTTTGAAAAGGGTGTGAAGGCTTATCATTCACAACTTGAACAACATAAGGTTGTATAGAAAATCCCAGATTTTCAACGGTGAAAATAGAGTATACAATTTGAACAGGTTTGAGAGGATCTACTAATTTGTTCATAAAAAAGGGTACAAATATAATAGATATTTTGACACTTATAGTGAAGTATTAATTAAGATATTTTGATTAGGGCGTGCCCCTCACTTAGTTCGGGTCGGGCTTGCTTCGGGTTCCACTTCGTTTCAGCAATCCTTTTGATACTTTTTTCAAAAGTGTCAAAAGGCAGTGCCACTTCATGCCCTTCGCATCCCTCACGCATATATGCACTTTGTGCCATAATTTTCACTTAAAGCTCACAGAAATTATTAGAATTCCACCCATTTTAGTGGCAATTTAACAATAAAAACAGTTTTTCCTGGTTCTGAAACAAAACTAATTTCTCCTTGATGCCTTTCCATAATTTTTTGAACTATACTTAACCCTAAACCAGAACCTTCACCTTTAGGTTTGGTTGTAAACATCGCTTGAAAGATTTTATCTTGTATATCTACAGGAATACCAGGTCCATTGTCTTCAATTTTTACAATTGCATAATTGGGGTCTTGTTCTACAGTAATAACAATTTTACCTTTTCCACCCATAGCTTGAATGGCATTAAAAATTAAGTTGGTCCATACTTGCATTAGATTGTCCGGGAAACCTTTAATTTGGGGTTGATGAATATAATTACGAACTAGTTCTATATCATGTTTAAAATGATGACTATAAACCGTTATAACAGTTTCAATATTTTCAATAACATTAATGTCAGTTAATATTTCGTCATTTTGAGAGTGAGTATAAACTTTTAGTCCATGAACTTTCTTTTTTGTTTTATCAGCTGCAATATGTATTACATTCAAATTTGTTCCTATTTTTCCTAATAAATAAAGCATTTCAATAACTTCCTGAGCATTTTCTGATTTGTTTTTTAATAATTCAAAAAGGGAATGTAAGTTTTCTACAAGCCCAATACTTACTAATTTTTCAGCAATTTCATCAGCAAAAGGAATTTGATTTTGATAGAGTTCATTTTCTAATTTCATACGAACTTGTCTTTCTTCTTGAGTAGAAAGATTTTTTTTCTCTAATATTGCTTTAATGGCATAATCAAAAAATAGTTCTTGTTCATTAGGGTTGATTTTCTGAAGTAAATGAGGTAATTGATGGAAAGTGTTTGGTAAAGAATTTTCTATGTTTCGAATAGAATTTTGAATGGCTCCAATAGGAGTATTTAATTCGTGAGCAGTGTTGGCTACTAATTGCCCTAAGGTTGCCATTTTTTCTTGTTTAATCAATTGATCTTGTTGATTTTGAATAGTTTCCATAGAAATTTGAAGTTCTTCATTTGCTTGAATTAAAAGATTATTTTTTTCTTCGGCAATTTTCTTTTGTTCTTCTGCAAACTCACGTTCTTTGATTGCAATTCTTTTTTGATTTTCTAAGTCAATGGTTCTTTGTTGTATGACTTTTTCTAAATTAGAACTATAAATTTTAACAATTAAATAAACCAAAATCGCACCAGCTAAAATGTAAATAATTATTGCCCATGTAGTTGCATAAAATGGGGGGGCTATTTCAAAACTTACAGTTGCTTCTTTCCATACTCTTCCTAAATTATCTTTGACCCTTACATAAATAGTGTAAGAACCATAACTCAATCCATTTAAAACCAATTTTTTGTCTCTTTTCCAATCTGACCAGTTATCATTATGACCTTCAATAAAGTACTGAAAAAGAAAAGTACCATAATTTTCAAAGTTTGCACCTCCAAAGTAAAGTTCAAGATGATTTATAACATCAAAAACCGGTCTAGAACCATCTAAAGGAATGGGTGTATCATTTATAAGTAGTTTATAAATTTGAGTTTGGTTTGTACTATCAATTTTTTCATAAAATTTTTGGTATTGCTTGTAAATATTGATATTATAGCGTATTACATTTTCTTTAGTGAAAATAAAAATATGCCTGTCGTTATCAGCAATGATTTGGTAAGGATTTGGGGCTAAGTTGGCTAAGAAATATAATGTATCAATTTTTAAATCTTGGTTGTCTTTACTCAAAATTAAATATTCGTTTTTATAGTAAACGATAATCTTATTCATCCACTGAGTAAATTTAGTTCTGTCATTTATGAATTTGCTAAGTTCTGTGTCTTTTTCAAATTTATTATTAGCAGAATTATAATAAAATGCTCCGTTTTTATTGATTGAATAGGGTTTATTGAAAATTTTCTTAACTTCATTTTTTCCAAATTTTGCTAATGAAGTACCCAATTTCCTTTTGAATACTAAATCTTCATCAACCTCTAAAACAATGACTCCCTTATCGGTACCAATCCATATTTGATTTTCTTCTGTATTGGAAGTAATAGAATTAATAATTCCTGTGGATTCAGCAAAAGGTTTGGGTTTTTTCCATTTATCATCTTCTTTTTCAATAAGCTTGATTTCAAAAGAAGAAACAATTAAAGCGTAATCAAAAGATAGCGGCAAAATTTTTTGAACAGGTTCTGATAGAACAGGTACCACTCTTTTTTTATCTATTTGATATTCAAATAAACCTCTATTGGTTGCAATTAGAAGAGAATGTTCAATATCTTCAGAATCATCATAGTCAAAAGTATCAATTTGATGACAAACAATGTCTTTTAATACGGGTATTTGTTCAATAGCAGTTATCTCTCCCTTTAAGTTATTTTCCACTAAAAATAAGCCGTTGTTGGTAGCAAAAAGTACATTTCTTCCAAATGCATAAACATCATTTACATTTTCACGAATTTCACTCAAATTTTGATAATCTTGAAGATAATCCCTGAAGGAAACACGTACTAAACCATTTTTTCCTCCAATCCAAATACCTTTTTCTTTATCTACAAATAGTGAAAAAATTTCTCCTTCATTGTAACCATTTTTTGTGTTAATTTGCTTGATTAAACTACCATTTTGTACATCATAAATTAAACAACCCTCATAAAAAGTAGCTATAACAATAGAATTGTTATCATACCTCATTCCAGAAACTATTCCACCACTTAATAACTTTGAATTTTCAAGTATTATTTCTTTAAGTTCTTTACCATCAAACCAAAAATAATTACTATCAAAACATAAAAGACCTTTGTAGGGATTAAATTGTATAAATGCTTTTAAATCATTATTTTTTGAAAATTGAGGCTCAAAAGTATTAACATTAAGAAATTTATCTTCATGAAATTCTAAAAGTCCTTTTTCTTGGTGATAAAAAAATATCCTTTTACCTAACTTAAAAATATGTGTAAATTTGTTACCTTTTAAATATTTAGGTTCAGAAAGTGTAATATTTTGTTGGGTTTGTTTATAGTTTAAAGATACAATTTCGTTACTAGTTGTAAGGATGAAAATTTTCTGAGACCCAAAAATAATTTTTTTGGGGTCTGAATCTTTAAATAAGGAATCATTTTTTAATCTAAACGTATGAACGGAATCAATTCCATTGGAATGTTTTTTTATGTACCCCAGACCTGATTTGGAAATAACCCATATTGTACCTGTGGAATCTTTTTCTAATAACTGAACATCTGTTACCTCTTCTTTTGATATGGAATAAATTTTTTCCCATTGAGATCCTGTAAAACTATATAAACCAGTTCTTTTTCCCAAATACATAACTCCTTGATGAGATTGTATAATAGTTTTAACAATAGGGTCATTAATAGCTTCAAATTCTGGTATATCTTGAAACCTTTGTATAAAGGGTAACTGTTGTGAATTTACTTGATTCGCAAAAAAAATTATAAAGGAAACCCAAAAGAAGAAAAACTTCATATTACTAAACTCTAAGACCTAGTTTTTCTCGAACTCTTTTTAAAACCTTTGAGCTAACTTCCCTTGCTTTTTTTGCTCCTTTGAGGAGTTCTTGGTCAACAAAATCTTTGTTTTTTTCTAAATAGAAATACTTTTCTCTTTCCTTTTTAAAAACCTCTAAAACTAATTCAAAAAGCATATTTTTGGCGTGCCCAAATCCAAAATTTCCTGCTAAATACTTGTTTTTTAACTCTAATGTTTGTTCAGGAGTTGCTAAAAGTTTGTAAATAGCAAAAACATTACAAGTATCAGGGTTTTTAGGCTCTTCTAAGGGTGTAGAATCCGTAATAATAGATTGAATAGACTTTTTAAGGGCTTTTTCTTCATCAAAAATATTAATATAATTGTTATAAGATTTACTCATTTTACGGCCATCAGTACCAGGGATAGTCATAATTTCTTCTTGGATGAAGGCTTCTGGTAAAACAAAGGTTTCCCCCATTTGATTATTAAAAGCAGATGCAATATCTCTAGTAATTTCAAGGTGTTGTTTTTGGTCTTTACCAACAGGAACTAAATTGGCATCATACATAATTATGTCTGCAGCCATTAAAACAGGATAGGTAAATAACCCTGAACTTACCATTGATAAATTTTGGGATTTATCTTTAAATGAATGAGCATTCGCTAACATTGGAAAAGGCGTAAAACAATTAAGTATCCATGTTAATTCACATACTTCTGGAACATCAGATTGTAAATAAAATACATCTTTATTAGTGTCTAAGCCACAAGCTAACCAAGCCATTGCAACATATATTGTATTTTCTTTGTTTTTTTGAGCATCGCGGCTTGAAGTTAAGGTATGTAAATCTGCAATAAAGAAAAATGAAGCTTCATTAGAGTTTTTAGATAGGTTTAATGCGGGTTGTATTGCACCTAAAATATTTCCTAAATGAGGTTTTCCCGAACTTTGTATTCCTGTTAAAATTCTTGCCATAACCGCAAAATTATAAATTTTTTTTGATTTATATTAAAATGTAAATTCAGATGGGTTGATGTATTAGCTAATTAGTCAATTAATAAATTTGCTAATTAATCAATTGATAAGTTATTCTAAAGCAAAAATCATTGTAATTAATTTTCGTGGAAAAATCTAATCTATTGTCAATCAAAAAAAGAATAATTTTGCAAGTTGGTAAATACAATGCAGGCAATTAGGTCAATTTTTTATAGAATACAAATTTTATTCATTTTAATAGCACCTTTTAGTTATGGGCAAATTATAGAAAAGGCGGAAGATTTGTTCCCAGTAAAAGGAAATTGGGCTAAATCTGTACTAGAAAAAATGACTTTAGAAGAAAAAATTGCTCAATTAATCATGATTCCTGCATACTCAGGTACACAAAATTCCAATTTAAAAACTATTGAAGAAGCCATTAAAAAATATAAGATTGGAGGTATTATTTTTATGCAAGGCTCGCCGGTTCGTCAAGCTGAGCATGCGAATTACTTTCAGAAAATTTCAGACATTCCATTAATAATGAGTCAAGATGCGGAATGGGGTTTGTCTATGAGATTAGATTCTTGTATTCGTTACCCCAAAAACATGACACTTGCCGCTATTGATGATGATTCTTTATTATTTGAGTTTGGTAAAGAACTTGCTCAACAATTAAGAGCCGTTGGAGTTCATATTAATTTTGCCCCCGTTGTAGATGTCAATAATAATCCGAATAATCCTGTAATTGGTTCAAGAGCTTTTGGAGAAGATAAACATAATGTTACGCAAAAGTCCTTAATGATGATGCAAGGAATGCAAAAAAATGGAGTTCTTGCTGTAGCAAAACATTTTCCCGGTCATGGAGATACCGATACGGATTCTCACCTAGATTTACCAATGATTTCCCATAACAACCAACGATTAGATACATTAGAGCTTTATCCCTTTAAACACATGATTGATTATGGTGTAATGGGAGTTATGGTAGCTCATTTGTATATTCCCGCTTTAGATAATACACCCAATTTACCTTCTACTTTATCTCCTAAAATTGTTCAAAATTTACTAAAAGATAGCTTAAAATTTAAAGGCTTAGTTTTTACAGATGCTTTAAATATGGGAGCCGTAACCAAATATTACCAAAATGGTGATATAGAATTAAAAGCACTTTTAGCCGGTAATGATATTTTGTTATTTGCAGATAATATTCCAAATGCTATTTCAAAAATTAAAAAAGCCATTCAAAATGGTCAAATTTCAGAACAAGAAATCAATCAAAGAGTTTATAAACTTTTGTTAGCGAAAGAGTGGTTAAAACTTCATGAAAATAAATTTGTGGAAATCAAATATGTTAATAAAATTTTACAGTCAAGAAGTGCACAGCTTTTAGTTACTAAATTATATAAAAAGTCCATTACTTTATTGAAAAATGAAGGGAGAATTTTACCTATCAAGGAATTAAACAAAAAATTTGCTTATGTTCAATTAGGAAATGGAGTAGGGCAATCCACATTTTTAAAAACTCTAAGGGTTTATGCCAAAATTGATGAAATTAAAATACCTCAAGATGCCAATGCTCAAACCTTTCAAAATTATAAAAACATCCTTCAAAATTATGATTATATCATTGTTGGAGTTTACAAAATGAATGGTAAAGATAAAAATTTATACGGTTTTACTCAATCGGCTTATGATATTTTGTCAGAAATTCAAAAATTAGAAAAACCCAAAAAAGTTATAGCAATATTTGGAAGTCCTTATTTATTGAATGCTAATATTTTAGAGCAACAAGATGCTATAGTAATTGCTTATGAAGAAGCCAAAGAATGCCAAGAAGGCGTAGCAGAAGTAATATTTGGTGGTTTAGTACCAGAAGGAAAATTGCCTATTTATATACCCAAATTTTCCAAAAGACCCCTTTACTTTAACAGTATCCAAAGGTTACAATTTGCACAGCCTGAGGAAGTTGGTATGGATTTTTATACACTTTCAAAAATTGATACTGCAGTAAATCATTACATTAAACACAAAGCATTTCCAGGTGCTTCTGTTTTGGTCATTAGGCAAAATAAAATTGTTTATGCAAAATCTATTGGTAAAACAGAATTTATTAAAACTTCTCAAGATTTAGATCCCCTTTATACCATTTATGATTTAGCTTCTGTAACCAAAATTGTAGCCACTACTCTAGGAATCATGCACTTATATGAAGAACAACAAATCAATTTATATGCACCATTAGGCAGATATTTAACAGATTTAAAAGATTTTCCCGTTGGAAAATTACGTTTAGTGGATATGCTTACGCATACATCGGGCTTGCCAGCTTATGAAAACTTTTGGACTGCTACCTTAAAAAATGGTAAATCTGACCCTGAAATGGTTTCCAATTCTACTAAGGAGGGTTTTATTATTCCTTTAACCGAGAAAATTTGGGTTCATGAACGCTTTGATTCCATTTTTTGGGAAAGAATCAAAAAAGTAAAAATTAATAAAAAACCGGAGCTACTTTATAGCGATTTAGGTATGATTTTATTGGGTAAGCTTATAGAAAAAGTAAGCGGTATGGGTTTAAATGAGTATCTGAACTTACATTTTTACGAACCTTTGGGTATGTATAATACTTTTTTTCTGCCTTATAAACAGCCTTTGGATACCAATTATATTATTCCTCCCACTGAAATTGATAGTTATTGGAGAAGACAAAAAATACAAGGTTATGTGCATGACGCTAACGCTGCCATCATGGGTGGTATTGCTGGACATGCAGGTCTTTTTTCCAATATTTATGATTTAGGTAAATATGCTTTGATGCTAAAAAATGGTGGGGAATATGGTGGAATTTGTTTTCTAGATGCTGCGACCATTAAATATTTTACTTCACAAACCAAATCTAAAGCTCGTAGAGGTCTAGGTTTTGATAAACCTGAACCCAATAAAAATAAAGTTAGCCCAACTTGCTCTCAAGCTAGTTTAGATACTTATGGTCATTTAGGTTTCACAGGTACAGCCCTTTGGATTGACCCAGAGTTTGACTTGATATTTGTTTTTCTTTCCAATAGAACTTATCCCAATACAAAAAATCCTTTATTTAACAACGAAAGTGTTAGAGCACAAATCATGAGTTTGCTTTATCGTTCTATTGATAATTACAAATTGGCAAAAGCATCATAAAAATTTTTTTAATTTCATGAAATACAAACACTTTGGGATAGGAATTTTCTTATTTTTAATAGGATTAACTTTTATAGAAATTCCTGAATCTCCGAAAGCGAGTGTTATGGCTTCAATTACTTTGTTAATGGCTTATTGGTGGTTTACGGAAGCAGTTCATTATGCTGTTACTGCTTTATTACCTATTGTTTTATTTCCAATTTTCGGAATAGACAGTACCAAAACGATTGCCAATGAATACATGGATTCCATCATTTTTTTATTTATAGGGGGTTTTTTATTTGCTTTTGCACTTCAAAAATGGAATTTACATCAAAGATTTGCTTTGATTTTACTTTCTAAAATTGGTCATTCATTAAATAGTGCTTTATTTGGGATACTTTTAGCCACTTTTTTACTCTCAATGTGGATTTCCAACACTGCTACAGTTTTATTGTTGCTACCAGCAGTTTTAGCGATATTAAAAAGGTTAGAATCCTTAAACCTCAAAAACTTTGAAATTTTAAATATACAGTCTGCATTTTTGATTGGTTTAAGTTATGCCTCTACTATTGGAGGAATGGCTACTCTTGTAGGCACTCCAACCAATATGATTTTTTTGAGAGAATTCTCTAAACATTTTCCTAATGAAAAAATGAATTTTGTAACTTGGTTTTTAACCTGTGCTCCTATTTCTATTTTTCTTTTATGGATTTTATACAAATCCCTCCAAATATTTTTTATGCCTATTCAAAAATGGAAATTGGATAAAAATTTATTTTTTGGTGAGTTAATATCACTTGGAAAATGGAAATACGAAGAAAAAATCATTACTAGTTTATTTTTCTTAACGGTATTCTTATGGTTCACGCGTGGTGATATGGATTTTGGTAATTTCCATTGGAAAGGATGGGGAAATCATTTCTTTATCAAAGATTGGGTGAATGATAGCACTATTGTGATGGCAACCAGTATTTTACTATTTTTTATTCCTGATAAACACAAGAAAAGCCAAATTTTAACATGGGAAGATGCAAAACAGCTTCCGTTAGACATTATTTTATTATTTGGTGGTGGGTTTGCCTTAGCAAAAGGATTTGAAATTTCAGGACTAAGCCAATGGATAGCATTGAAAATCAACGTTTTTTTTCAATTGCCTCTTTGGATTTTCTTGATTGGATTGTCTTTCATTATCACTATTATTTCAGAATTTGCTTCTAATGTTGCTTGCATCCAATTAATGTTACCCATTATTATTTCTATCCAAAATCAAAATCAGTTAGACCCCCTGACCTTTACTTTACCTGCAACGTTAGCGGCTTCATTAGGTTTTATGTTGCCCGTTGCTACTGCTCCTAACACAATTGTCTTTGGTACTCAAAAAATTCCTATGAAAAATTTATTAAAAATGGGTTTTATTATGGATTTTGCAGGTATTTTAGTGATTAGTTTATGGATATATTTCCTTAAGCATGGGATTTAAGTTACTCTGCTACAGTTTTTGTATCATTAATAATCATTGGGTTGTGTTTCTACCAAAAATTGATTTTTATAAAAATTAAATTGATTTGAACATATTTTTGAATAGATTTTCCAACATATTAGGGTTTTATTCAGCAAAAATAATAAAAATATGCAAATTTGTTTTGCTATAAAAAAATTTTACATTACTATTGTATTACTTGGCTAATCAATGCTACACTAAAGATAGACAATAAAAACCAACCAATAAAACCTTCAAAAATCGTAAAATAACGAACATATCCCTGAATAGGAATATCGCCAAAGCCCAAAGTAGAAAATACATTCAAGCTAAGTGTAAATGAATCAAAGGCTCTTTTCGTAACAAATATAACAAAATCAAAGGTAATTAAACTTCCAAAAATCACAAAAGCCTTTATTTTTTGACGTAATGAAAGATTTTGCCAAGGCTCATGAAATTGGTCAATCCATTCATAAATTTTTAAATACAACTTCATGATAAAATTTTTTTTCCAATGATAAGGTATAGACC
>CAZBPK010000123.1:0-9144 GCA_964493765.1 uncultured Bacteroidia bacterium
ATTTGGTGGTGATGTGGCAAAAGTTGATTTAAAAAATTAATTAATAAATCCTTATTGGATTCAGTCCCAAAAATTCTTTTGAACCCAAAATCAGTTAAAGGATTGATATATTTGTCCTGCAAAGCCATATTGCAAATTTAAAAAAAATATTTCTAAATGGACTTTCTCACATGATAAAATTTTATTTTAAAATATTGTGAAAAACAAACTTATAAACATACTCACAGTATTTTAAAACATATTTTACAAAATTGGTAATAAGTTTAAAAAACAAGATTAACAATTAAATAATTAAAAATCAAATAGTTAAAAATTTTTATTTATAAACATCCTTTTAAACACGTCACAAAGTATTCACTTTTTATAGAATTCACATTTTCTAGAAATTGCAAAATAGTGTTGTGTATTTTTTGAGAATTTTGGATATGGAAGATTCTCCTCATTTTTGTAACGTTTTAAAATTATCAACTAAATGAAACTATTACCATTTGATTTTGGTAATCATACGGATAAAGGAATCGTAAGAGAAATCAATGAAGATGCCATGGCTTTTTATGGTATCAATGGAGGATATTTATTTCTTGTTGCAGACGGTATGGGAGGCCATACAGCAGGAGATGAAGCATCTAGAATTGCTATTGATTCCATTAAAAGTTTTTTTGATGAAGTTCATTCATTTGATAATATTCATGAATTAATCATACAAGCAGTTGAAACAGCCAATAACAAAATCTACGAATATTCCATTCAAAATCCAAATAAAAAAGGAATGGGAACAACTATTGTTATTGCCTTTATTTATGATAAAATGATAACAATTGGTCATGTTGGTGACTCACGTGCATATAGATATAACCCAGAAACGGGTTTACAAGTTTTAACAAAAGATCATAGTTTTGTTCAAGAGCTTGTTAATCAAGGAATTATTTCTGAAGAAGAAGCTCATTACCACCCAAGAAAAAATGAAATCACAAGAGCATTAGGAATTAGAGAAACAGTAGTTCCAGATATTCAACAGCATACCATTAGAAATAATGATATTTTTGCTTTCATGACCGACGGAATTTGTTCATTATTAACTTATGATCAAATTTATAAAATTATTTCCGATTCAGAATTAAATTCTCAACAAAAGGCATTAAAACTTGTTGAAACTGCCAATGAATTAGGTGGTTATGATAATTCTACAATACAAATAATCAGTTACCAACAAGTAGAATCACAAAACCCGGAAGTCAATTCATTATTAAATACTGACAAAATAGAGAATATACAATCCGTTGGAAATACTCAAAAAGATTTTATAAGCCAAAATCTACCTAAGAGCTCTACAATAGATTCGGGTTTAAGATATTACATTTTTATTGGAACTTCAATAGTAACCATCGCCTTAATTTTCTACTATTTTTTGTTAAATTCTCAGATTATAAAAGTAGATTCCAATTTAGCAATATCCAATAATAATATAGCAAGCCCAATTATTCAAAAAGAAGATACCGTAATTAAAGAACAAAAGAATCCTGAACCTTTATTTATGCAATATCAAGTCATTAAAAATGACAATTTAGAGATTTTATCTAAAAAATTTAATTATCCTATTGACAGCATAAAAGTTTTAAATGGATTAAAAAATAATAAAATAATTGTTGGTCAAGAACTTACATTTCCAATACAAGCAATTCATGAGATTGCAAAAGATGAAAAAATAGAAAAAATAGCTCAGAATTATGGAGTAAGTACAAAAGATATATTGAAAATCAATGGAATTAAAAATCGAGACAAGTTAAATATTGGCAAAAAAATATATATACCTCTTAAAGAAAATAACAATTAAATTTTAAAGATATGGATTTTGAACAATTTGAAGAAGAAAAACCCAAAATTCCTACGAACCTCTTAGTGTTCGTAATAGTTTCAGCATTAGTAATTGCATTTAGCATTTACTATATATCCAAGAGTGGAAAACAACGCCCTCTTACAACTGAAGAATTAGTGGAAGGTGATACTTTATCTATTGATGAGCAAAACCCTGTGGGTAATGGTGAATTAGCTAGTTCAGAAAATGAAAATGAAACCGAAGAAGAAGAATTAGGCAACGAAGAAACTGAAATTTTAAAAAATGTAAAAAGTAATAAAAGCTCTTCATCCAAAGAATCTGATGTTGAAGAAATTATTGAAGAACAAAATACCCAAAAATCTTCACCAACACCAACAAAAACTGTTAATTTAGAAAAAAAGAATACAGAAACTAAAAAATCGGAAGTAAAAACTAAGAAAGTTACAAAATCGGATAACATTCAAGGGGTTTTACATGTTCATATAGTTAGAAAAAATGAATTTTTATCTACCATTGCCTCTATGTATAACTTTCCGTCCAAAAACATTAAAGAATTAAATGGAATTGATGAAGATTTAAGAGTTGGACAAAAATTAAAAGTTAAAGTACAAGCAATACATAAAGTGAAAAAAGGAGAGCAATTAGCAAAAATTGCTAACAATTATGGAGTAAAAGTTGCTGATGTTTGTAAAATTAATGGAGTTAAAAAAGATGTTCCTCTAAAAGAAGGGCAGAAAATCATTATCCCTTTAAAAGCCAATAAATAAAAAACTAAGAAGTCGTTTTTTGATTCTGTAGGAGCCGGATTACTCAATGTGCCGGTTCTTTTTATTTTCTTTTGGTTTAGAAAAAATATTTAATACTTCAAAACTATAAAAAAATGCTTCAATAAAAAAAACAGCGTAGAAAAGAATCTACGCTGTTTTTGTTTTTACAATAAAATTCTCAAAGGATCTTCTAAATAAGATTTTAAGGTTTGTAAAAATTCTGAACCTACAGCACCGTCCACTACCCTATGATCGCAGGAAAGCGTAATTCTCATAGTGTTTCCAATCACTATTTGACCATTTTTCACAACAGGTTCTTCAACAATTGCTCCAACTGCTAATATACAAGCATCAGGTGGATTAATGATTGCTGTAAATTCTTCAATTCCAAACATTCCTAAATTAGAAATTGTAAAAGTGTTACCAGTAAAATCCTCAGGTGCTAAGCCTTTTCCTTTTGCCTTATTCGCAAATTCTTTCACTTCATTAGCAATTTGAGATAAGCCTTTTAGATCTGCATTCTTAACTACAGGAACCACTAATCCATCTTCAATTGCTACAGCAACTCCGATATTAATAGCATAATTAATACGAATTCTATCTTCTAACCAAGAAGAATTAACTTTAGGATGTTTTCTTAATGCAGAAGCAACTGCTTTAATGATTATATCATTAAACGAAATTTTGGTTTCAGATAAAGTATTCAGCTTTTTGCGAGCCTCAATAGCATTATCCATATCAATTTTCATAGTTAAATAAAAATGTGGAGCATTGTTTTTGCTTTCCGTTAAACGTTTTGCAATTACTTTTCGCATGTTGTTTAATGGAATCTCCTCATAATTATCATAAACATAAGAAGTAGAGGATTTTGATGTTGTGGGTTGAGCTTTTAATATCTCTAAATAGCTATCAATATCTTTTTTGACAATCCTTCCTCCATCACCAGAACCTTTAACTTCTTGAATATTAATTTGAAGTTCTTGGGCAATTTTTTTGGCTAATGGAGATGCCTTAATACGTCCATCTTCTTGGTTATTTACAACATTTGTAGTTGATATAACTTCTGTTTGTGAAGTTGATGGTGTCTGAGGAGAACTAGTTTCAATTTTAGGAGCAATCTCTTGTTTTGGAGTTTCAAATTTTTGAATAATAGATTGATAATCTTCATCGGGTTTACCAATGATAATTAATAAAGCATCAACAGGAATGTCTTGACCTTCTTTGATAGCCTGGTAAAGAATCGTACCGTCATGATAAGATTCTAACTCCATTGTAGCTTTGTCAGTTTGAACATCAGCGAGAATATCTCCTGATTTTACAATATCTCCTACTTTTTTATGCCAAGTAACAAGTGTACCAACTGTCATGGTATCACTCATTTTGGGCATCGTCATATATTCTGCCATTTTTTTTGAGTGGTTTAAACACAAAATTAGAGGGTTATTTATTTATAAACCAAAAAAAAATAAAACTTTTTAATTTTTTTTCGTTTGTAATTTTCAAATTTACTACTTTTACATTTTAAAGTAAATACTTTTATGTTAGATTTACAAAATTCAGTAAGATTAGTTGGGGTTCGTTTAAAAACAAAAGTGGAAGATAGAGGCAATGGTCTTTATAGAATAGATGTTCCCTTAGTGTATAAAGATGGTACAGAGAGATACCAATTTGTTTGGGCACGTGTCAGTAAAAATATTACAAGAGACGAAAAAGATACTTTTTATTTCCAAAGTAGAGCAGGTAAATTAAATCCTAATATTGATTTAAAAACTTTATTAAAAGAAGCTTATTATGGATTTTATACCATGATTTGCATTGTTGATGAAAAAGACGATAATGGCAATCCCATTGAAACAGTTTATGTTCAAGCTTCACCAATTGTTGATTATTCTCATGACGAAGATTTAATTTATGAATGCATAATGGAATGTGCTATTGTTGCTGACTATTTAGAAAAAAAATATTGGGGCGAAGACATAAATTAAGACATATTAATTCAGACAAAATTATGAACAAAGCAACCATTTTTTTTCTGTGCTTCATTTCATTAGGATTTCAATTTGCTTTTGCACAAGATCCTTTCATGATGATTTCAAGACATCTGGTCAATTTTCAAAATCAAAAAGTTCAAAAATTGTTGACTGAAAAAAAAGACAAATATTATCAATATTCTAACCTCAGACCTAGCTATAATGCATTTGTAGGCGAAGATTCTAAACTTTTAACTACCACTTTTAAAGGTTTTGGTTCTTTATCTGAATGGAATTTAGTTTTAAGTTACCCTGTGTTATTGGGAAGTGGTAATACTAAGTTTTTATTTTTACCAAGAACAGGAGTGCTTTGGAAGAAATTTCGATTTGCTAATCCTTTAATTGCATATTTAGACACCAGTTTAGATAAAACTGTTTTTTATGTAAATAATGATTTGAATAAAGATTATGGAAGCGGATTTTTTAGTTATGGAAAAACCAAGCTAGTTGCTACTACTTTAAGAATAAACCCAGAACTAGGAATATCCATAGATTTAGACGATGAAAATGCGTTTGGAATTACTGTTGGTCCAGTTTTGGATGTTCTTTTAGGTGCTAAATATAAACAAAAATATATTGAAAATAATCAAAAGAAAAAAGAAGTCATCAGAGGCAATGATAATCTAAATATCAATCCTTTTCAATATGGAATTAGTGCTGCAATAATGACCCCTTGGATAGAAATTTATGGTGCCTATTTTCTAAACAATTTCTTCAGAGAAAATTACGGTCCTTCTGTAAATCTATTTGAATTGGGTTTAAGTTTTGCATTTATTAAGTAAGTTTTTTGTTGAATATAAAATTAGAGAGCGTTCAAACGCTCTTTTTTAGTTAATTACGCAATATTATTGCGGTGTGTGCGTTAGGGATTCGTAGGGCATGGCACTGCCTTTTGACGCTTTTGAAAAAAGTGGAAAAAGGATTGCTGAAACGAAGTGAAACCCGAAGAAGCCCGACCCTGAGCGTTTAGCGAAGGGGAACGCCCTAACTATGAAACCTTAAAAAGTTATTCCGTTATTCCTTAATAATAATTTCAACTCTTCTATTTTTTGCCCTTCCTTCTGTAGTTTCGTTAGATGCTATGGGTTGTTTATTCCCTTTACCTTCTGTTGAGATTCTTGAAGTATGTATATTTTGTTTTAATAAATATGATTTTACTGCATCTGCACGTCCTTTTGAAAGAGTCTGATTATAAGTATCATCTTTTCCAATATCGGTATGACCCACTATAGTAATTTTTAATTCAGGTCTTGATTTTAAATAACCCGCCAATTTATCTAAAGAAGGATAAGATTCAGGTAATAACTCTGTAGTGCTTGGTTTAAAATTAATATTGGGAATTATATACTTGTCCCCTTTATGCACCTCTTTAGGCAATTCAAATTGAATATTTGAGTTAACTGCATTTTGAGGATTATTTTCAACCTTAGTAATGGGTTTAATTTTAGGCTTAGTTACATAAAACCCTCCAGGATAACAATAACCTTGACCTGTATTGGGAACTCCTGTCCAAGAACCTATCAATTTTAAGCTATCATTGGTTTCTGAGATTTTCAAATTGGCTTTTTTTATACACCAACCTGTAATGGATTGAGAATATTTTGGGGGTATATAATCATTCAAAACTTTGATTTCCTGATAGTTAAACTCATTACCTTTTAAAGATCCCTCTAAAGTAAATGTAACAAAAACGTCTTTTTCATCAAAAAAATCAAAATAACTACCTCCTTTAATTTGGTTACCAAATTGCTCCAAATTTAGTTTACAATAATAAATATTTCTAATTCCTTCTTTTTGAGTAACATAACCTGTCCATTCACCAGTTAAATTCCAATTTTGAGAAAAAATACTTGAATAATGTAGTACCAAAATAAAAACAAATAATAATTGGATATTTTTCATTTAAGAATAATTTTCAGCTAATATACGAAATAGGATTAGAAAAGTTACAAAAGTTTAATTTTATGGGCGTGCCCCTTGCTACGCTGCGGGTCGTGCTGCTACTGGCTTCGCTGTTTGCTTCGGCAATCCTTTGCCTGCTCATACTTCGCGGCCAAAGGCAGTGCTAAACCCTCCGCATCCCTCACGCTTACACTGCAAAGTTTCTGCAATTGTCTATTATGTAAAACCCATTACAGCCTAGCTTTTAATTGTTCCAATGCTTCATCTAAGCCCTCTAATTTTTTTCCTCCCGCTGTTGCATAAAAAGGTTGACCGCCACCGCCGCCTTGTATGCATTTAGAAATTTCTTTAATCATTTCAACCGCATTGAATTGATCATTAGGAGTCAAATCTTCTGAAAAAATAATGGATAACATAGGTTTTCCTTGAATATTTGCACCTAAACCAATGATGGTTTGTTTAGTCATTTTACGTAATTCAAAAGAAAGCTGTTTTAATAAATCGGCGTTGTCAATTTCAATTTTTTCAATGATGAAGGAAAAATTATTTTGAATTTGATTTTTTGCCAAAAGTTCATTTCTTTGATGGATCATTTTTTCATGAAGCAAATGCTCTAATTTCTTCTCTAAAGCATATTTTTCTGATATTAGGTTTTCAATAGAATGAATTAGATCTTTAGGATTTTTTAATAAATTTTTAATTTCTTGAATTTGATTATGTTCATGAATCAAAAATTCCCAAGCCTTTTGATTGGTAATCGCTTCAATTCTTCTGATACCAGCTGCAATAGAACTTTCAGAAACAATTTTAAATAATCTAATTTGAGCTGTATTTTTTACATGGGTACCACCACAAAGTTCAACAGAAAATTCTTTATCAAATTCTATGACTCGTACAAAATCACCATATTTTTCACCAAAAAGAGCCATTGCTCCCATTTTTTTTGCCTCTTCAATTGGAACATTTCTATGTTCTTTTAAAGTTATTCCCTCTTGAATTTTTTGATTTACAATATTTTCTATTTGGATCAACTCTTCATTTGAAATTTTTTGGAAATGGCTAAAATCAAATCTTAAATATTCAGCATTCACTAAAGAGCCCTTTTGTTCAACATGAGTACCCAAAACTTTTCTTAAGGCAGCATGAAGCAAATGGGTTGCACTATGATTACATTTTGTGAAGTCTCTTAACTGGGTATCTACTTTTGCAAGCCAAGAACCTTCGGGATTTTTAGGTAACTCATTACAAATCAATATATTAAGTTCATTTTCTTTGATACAATCTAAAACCTGAATGGTTTGGTTATAATTAGTCAAAATACCTTTATCACCAACTTGACCACCAGATTCTGCATAAAAAGGAGTTCTATCTATAACAATTTGAAATTCATTTTTTGGTCCTTTTTTAACTTGTCTATATTTAACAATTTCACATTCTACTTCTAAACTATCATAACCGACAAAAATGGGTAAATCACTGGTTTTAAGTTCTATCCAATCTCCAAATTGTACTTTTGTTGCTGCTTTAGAGCGATTTTTTTGTTCTTGCATACAAGCGTCAAACTCTTGTAAATTCACATCTAAACCTTTTTCACGAGCCATTAATTGAGTTAAATCTAATGGGAATCCGTAAGTATCGTAAAGAGTAAAAGCAAATTTACCGTCAATAATTGTGGGCTGATTTTCCGTAATATAATTTTCAAAGAGTTCAATACCTCCAGATAAAGTTCTTAAAAAGGATTGTTCTTCACTTAAAATGATATTTTCAATAAAAGATTGTTGATGAATGATTTCAGGGAAAATATCTTCAAATTGTTTCGCTAAAACCTCAACTAGAGTATGGATAAAAGGTTGTTTTAAATTAAGATATTGAAAAGCGTAACGAACTGCGCGTCTCATAATTCTACGAATTACATAACCCGCACCTGTATTGGTAGGTAATTGACCGTCTGCAATTGCAAAGGTTACTGCACGGGTATGATCCATTACCACTCTAAAGGCAATATCTATTTTATCATTATGACCATAATTGAGATGAGAAAGGTTTTCAATAGCATTTTTTAAAGGTTGAAAAATGTCAGTATCATAATTTGAGGATTTATGTTCTAAAGCTCTACAAAGCCTTTCAAACCCCATTCCCGTATCCACGCTTTTCATAGCTAGGGATTCTAATCTTCCATCTTGTTTTCTGAAAAATTGCATAAAAACCAAATTCCAAATCTCAATTACTTGAGGATGGTCTTTATTGACAAGAGTATGACCAATTGTAATTTTTTTTTCTTCTTCGGAACGTAAATCTATATGAATTTCAGAGCAAGGACCACAAGGACCGGTCTCTCCCATTTCCCAGAAATTTTCTTTTTTCCCAAAAAACAAAATTCTATCTTCAGGAATCCATTGTTTCCATAAGTCAGCACTTTCAGTGTCTTTGGGTAAATTTTCTGCATCATCTCCACCAAAAACAGTAAAATATAATAAATCGTTATCAAATTTTAAAACTTGGGTAAGAAATTCCCAAGCCCACTCAATGGCTTCTTTTTTAAAATAATCACCAAAACTCCAATTACCGAGCATTTCAAACATGGTATGGTGATAAGTATCTAAACCGA
>CAZBPK010000124.1:0-2781 GCA_964493765.1 uncultured Bacteroidia bacterium
AATTGCCAAAAAACTCGAGTTTATTTTGAGTTTTTAGAAAATATAAATGTAGATAAAGAAAATCCTTACAAAATAACATTTACAGCAAATCAAAGGTATTTCCGCTCTGTTTATGATATTTCTCAGATTCCAATAATACCCGAATATTTTGATGACCCTAACGGTCTTTTGGATAAATTTAGCTTAAAAGATTTATCAGTTTATGAAAATAAACTATCAAAGGATACTTCTGCAGTTATTCCAAAAGAGATTACAAATTTTGCTGAAGAGTTTAATGCAGTTAAATACGGAAGAGAACCTCAATTTATAGTGGGTTCTGGTCCCTATAAATTAGGAGCATGGGAAACCAATCAAAAAATAGAACTAGTAAGAAAAGAAAATTGGTGGGGAGATAAAGTTTTACAAAAATCAGAAGCTCTTGAAGCATATCCCCAAAAAATTATTTTTAAAATTATTAAAGATCCTACAGCGGTAGTTGCTTCTATTAAAAATCAAGAAATTGATGCCGCAAGTGGTATTGTATCGAAAAATTTTATACAATTAAAACAAGATCCAGAAGTTACAAGTCATTATTATACTTTTAATCCAGCTTCTTCAGTTTATTCCTTTATAGGTATTAACAATCAACCCAAAATCTATAACAGAAATTTAGCATTAGCCGATAAAAATGTGCGTTTAGCTTTAGCTTATTTAACCAATGTAGATTTAATTATTGATAAAGTAGCTCAAGGAATGGCTCAAAGAATTGTAGGTCCAATTTTAAAAAGCAATGGAAATATTTATAATGATACCCTAAAGTTTATTCCTTTTGACCCTGATTTTGCCGCTAATTTGTTAAAAGATAATGGTTGGAAAGATTCCAACAATAACGGTATATTAGACAAAACTATTGATGGTAAATTAGTTGAACTAAGTTTTGAGTTCTTATTAGATGAAACCAATGAAGAAAGAAAAAATATTGTTACCATGTTTAAAGAAAATGCTAAATCAGTAGGCATTGAAATTAAAATGGTTAATATGGAGTTCAAAAAAATTATTGAACAACTTTCTTTACATCAATTTGATTTATTTTATGGTGCTTGGACCACTCCACCTGCATCACAAGACCTCAAGCAATTGTGGCATACAGAATCTATAAACGGCGGTACTAACTTTATTGCTTATTCTAACAAAGAAGTAGATAAAATTATAGACCAAATTCGTTCTGAATTAGATGAAAATAAAAGGATAGACCTATACAAAAGATTTCAAGTTATACTTTATAAAGAAGTACCTTGTATTTTCTTAATTCAACCATTAGACAGAATAGTTATTCATAAACGCTTTAGAAATGCTGATGCACTTAGCACAAGACCGGGTTTCCAACCTATAAGATTCTGGACTCCCAAAGAATTAATTAAGTACAACTAATTTTATAGTTACAATATGAACAAAATCATCATTTTTTTGTGTTTAACAATTTTAAGTTTGGCAATTTTTTCTTGTGCAGACCCCAGAAAAAATTGCAATCATCCTAAACATGCTGAATATGTTAAAGAAAAACAACTAAAAAAACAAGGTTTTAAAGTGAAATAAATTTAAAGATTACAATTATGAACATAGCAGATTTATTCGGAAAAATGCAGGAAATGCAAGAAAATATGAAAAAGGTTAAAGATTCTATGGATTCTATTACTGCAGAAGGTTCCTCGGGTGGGGGTATGGTAGTTGCAACTGCTACAGGCTCTAAAAAAATAATCAAAATTAAAATTGACCCAGAAGTAATTGATAAAAATGATCCAGAAATGCTGGAAGATTTAATTTGTGCTGCTGTTAATAAAGCTTTTGAAGAAGCTGAAATTAAAGCCAAAGCTGAATTAGATAAAGTTACTCAAAATATTTTACCTAATATCCCCGGTTTTGACCTCTCTAAATTTGGACTATAACTCCTCCAATCCCTTAATTACCATTGTTTTGGTAAACTGGAATGGTGTGCATCATTTAAAAAATTTTTTACCCTTAATTTTTGAGTCTTCTTTTCAAGACTTTAAAGTATTATTAATGGATAATGCTTCTACTGATGAAAGCATAAAATTTGTACAAGAAAATTATCCTCAAATTCAAATTGTCCCTTTAGACAAAAATTATGGATTTGCAGAAGGTAATAACCGTGCTATACCCTTTATTCAAACTCCTTATACTTTGTTGTTAAATACTGATGTAGCTGTTACGATAAATTGGCTAGAACCATTGGTTAATGCTATGCAATCAGAGCCCAATTTAGCAGCTACTCAACCCAAAATTTTAAGTTATCACGAAAAAAACAAATTTGAATATGCAGGTGCTAGTGGTGGTTTTGTAGATATTTTGGCTTATCCTTTATGTAGAGGCAGAATTTTAAACATTACAGAAGAAGACCAAGGGCAATATGATGATGAAACTTACATTTTTTGGGCTACGGGTGCCTGTATGTTAATAAGAACGGAAGTCATACATCAAATTGGTCTTTTTGATTCTAAGCTTTTTGCACATATGGAAGAAATTGATTTCTGTTGGCGTGCACATAATGCAGGTTATGATATTAAAGTTATTCCTTCTTCTATTGTCTATCATATTGGTGGTGGTACCTTAGCCCATGGTTCTCCTAGGAAAATCTTTTTAAATATTCGCAATTCCTTAGTAGTAATGACCAAAAATTTACCTTTAAGCGAAGTTTTTTATAAGGTTTTTATAAGGCTTTGTTTAGATGGAATAGCAGCTATTCGTGGTTTATTTATAGGCGAAACACGCTTAATGTGGTTA
>CAZBPK010000125.1:0-9408 GCA_964493765.1 uncultured Bacteroidia bacterium
GATTCTTTGATTTCCAATACTTTACCATTCCAACAAATAGTAACTAATTTTTCAGGGCAGGGTCCTTGAGTTGCTCCTTGCTTGATGTAACTATTCAGTTCAGATTCTTTGATTTCCAATACTTTACCATTCCAACAAATAGTAACTAATTTTTCAGGACAAGGTCCTTGAGTTGCGCCTTGCTTGATGAAATTATTCAGTTCAGATTCTTTGATTTCCAACACTTTACCATTCCAACAAATAGTAACCAGTTTTTCAGGACAGGGGCCTTGGGTTGCGCCTTGCTTGATATAACTACTCAGTTCAGATTCTTTGATTTCTAATACTTTACCATTCCAACAAATAGTAGTTTTTTTATCATCTTCTTTAATATTTTGAATACATTGCAAATTAATCTCATCAGAAGCTATTTGTCCATTACGATTTACTTTAACAACAAAAGTATTGATTCCAGAATTTAAGTTTACATTTACACGAAGTAATCCTTCTTTAGGATCAAAGAAATAATTACTTCTGGGTATCATTTGACCATTTTGTGTAACCATTACGTCATTGATAGACTCTACATTGGCGGTTCTAGCTTCTAAAACGGTTTTGCAAAGCCCAGAAAATTGATTTTGTTGAGGATTAGTGATTTCTACATTGGGTATCGGGTTCACAAAATTATCATTTCTTACTACAGGATCTACTCTCACTCTACCTCCTCCTAGTCCAAAATAAAAACCTAAATTGGTATAATGATACCTATCATTTCCTTTTCTAACATTTAAAGCGTGTCCATCAAATTGGTCAGTAAAGGGAAAACCTAGTTTATATTCCCAAACTAAATCAATATTTTTCGCAATTTCATAACCTAATCCAATACCAATAGTTGGTGTAAAAACGGTTTTATCTGCTAAAATTGTCTCGTATTCTTTATCCCTTAAAATATCTAATTCAAATTTTATATCACTAGCATTGACCAAATATCTGTAGTCATATTGCAAACCTAAATAAGACTTTTGGTCAGTTTTAGCTTTAAAGACATTGAATCCTAAAGAACCATAACCAAATAAAATAATTTTATGTTGAGCTCTTAAACGATTTGCACGAATCATAGCCTCTAAAGACCATTCATTGTAACTGGTTCTATTGTTTAAAAAGATGGGTTGTCCTGAAAAATTAGGATAAGGGAAACCAAGTTTTCCATTTAAACCATCAACAGTTAAGGAATCTGTAAAGACGGTAAGGTCTTTTCCATAAGTCCAACCTTTTATCCATCTAGGTCTTAAAGAAAAACTCAATAAATGGGTTTCGTTTTCTAAGAACGAAAATTCAATTCCCGCACTAAATCCGGGACCACACCTTTTTTTTATGTCTGCAGTTTGCCAAGTAACTCCTCCGTCCAATGAAAATTTTACGGGGCTACGATAACGCAATATTTCTTGAGAAAACAATTGAGATTGTAATATTAGCAAAAGAAATAAATAAAAACATTTCATATATTTTAATTTAGCAATTTTAAAGGCACAATTTATGCCAATTGTTGGTAATAATTAATAAAATTTGAAAAAAAATTGAAACCAAATCAGACTAAAAAATCATAAAATCAAATGGTTACTGCTTTGTTTTTAGAAAAGACAAAAGAATTCCTGCAAATAAACAAAAAAGACCCTGAAAGTTCAGGGTCAGCATAAAGTTTTATTATATTTTACTTAAAAAAGTTGGGAGTATTTCCATACAAAGGAGTTTCACCGTCCCATTTTTCAATAAGTTGTTTTTGAATGAGAAGAGGGTTTAGGCTTTGTTGTCTTAATTTGTTTGCCTTTGCTTCTGCTTCAGCTTCCATAATAATTTTTTTAGCTTTTGCTTCAGCGATTTTTAATTCGTTCTCTACTTGTAATGCTTGCTGAACCGCTTTATTTTTTTTGTCAATGGCATCTAATATACTTTCAGGGTATTTTAGTCCACTGGTTAATTGTTCCAAATGAAATCCATCTTTTATTAAAACACTATCTAAAGTTTTTTGAACATCATTTTCAAATCTTTGTCGATTGCTGATAAGTTCTTCAGTGGTATATTTATTCATTTGAATACGAAAAGCATCTTTTACATAATTATAAAGAGTGGTATTGGTAATCTCTTGAATACCTTTGCGATATTTTGTAAAAATTTTAGGAGCTGTTCCTGGTTTAATATTAAAAGAAAAAGTGGGGTCCACAGTAAAAACGGAGCCATCTTTTGCATTTACTGTAAATGATGGGTAATGAACAGTTTGAACATAAGTAGGAAATTCATAAACTTCCTCTGTAAAAGGATTGTAAACTACCATTCCAGTAACCAAAGCAGCATCTTGAACACCTCTATCTGTGCCATAAAGTTTGACCAAAATCCCTTCAAATCCTGAATCAATTCTTTCCATGCAAGATGTCATTAAAAATAATATGCTGATATAGAATACAATATAATTTTTCATGATTTTAAAGATTATTTGTTAAGATTTTGAAATAAAACAGGTGTATTTGAATATAAAGGAGTTTTTCCATTCCATTTTTCAATGAATTGCTGTTGAATTAACAAAGGAGTTAAACTTTGTTGGCGTAGAATATTAGCTTTTGCTTCAGCCTCAGCTTCAATGATTTTCTTTTTGGATTGTGCTTCTGTAATTTTTAATTCATTTTCTACTTGTAATGCTTCTTGAACAGCACGATTTTTTGCATCAATAGCTTTTAAAATGGTTTCTGGATAAATTAAACCACTAGTTAATTGTTCTAATTTGAAACCATCTTTGGTTAATGAAGAGTCTAATGTATTTTGAACATCGTTTTCAAATTGTTGTCTATTACTTATCAATTCATCGGTTGTATATTTATTCATTTGAATACGATATGCATCTTTTACATAATTATAAAGAGTGGTCATAGTAATTTCTCTAATTCCTTTTCTATACTTTCCAAAAATTTTAGGAGAAGAACCATGAATAATGTAGTAAGAAATCGTTGGGTCTACAGTAAAAACAGAACCATCTTTAGCATTTACAGTAAAAGGATCATAATCCACAGTTTGTACAAAGGTAGGAAATTCATAAACTTCTTCGGTTAAAGGATTAAACCAAACTCTACCACTTGCTATTGAAATATCTTGTACTCCTCTATCTGACCCGTAAAGTTTTACAATAATTCCTTCATGACCAGCATCAATTCTTTCTGTACAACTGCTAAAGGCAATTATAAATAATACTATTGCAATAATAATTCCTAGACTAATTTTTTTCATTTTTAGGTTTAGTTTTGCAAATATACAAATTTACAATAATCAAAGTCAATTTTCTTGAATCATTTTATTATTTTCAATTTTATAAAAAAATAGTTAAATAGTTAGTAGATAAAAATTTAACTGATTAGTTTTATAAAAAAATTATAAACTCTACGATTCTTTTTATAAGTATTTAGCAACTTGAGAATCCTATTTTTTTAATTCTATGTACAAGAAGAGTTCATAAAAAACCCATTATTTTTACGGTTCATTTTAAAATTTATGAAATTAGTGATTCAGCGGGTATCAGAATGTAAAGTAATTGTTAACCAAGAAGTTGTAGGAGAAATTTCAAAAGGCTTATTAGTACTATTAGGTATAACTCATCAAGATACTTCTAAAGAAGTGGAGTATTGTATCAAAAAGCTATTGGCACTAAGGGTTTTTGAAGATTCCGAGAGTAAAATGAATTTATCCGTTTCAGATATTCAAGGAGAAATATTGGTAGTTTCTCAGTTTACATTATATGGGGATACCCAAAAAGGTAACAGACCTTCATTTATTCAAGCAGCGAAACCCGATATTGCTATTCCAATATATGAAGAATTTTTAGAAAAATTAAAAAAATCTACTTCATTAAAAGTTCAAAGTGGTATTTTTGGTGCGGATATGAAAGTACATTTAGTGAATGATGGACCTGTAACCATAATCATCGATACAAATGTTACTTAAATAAAAAATGAAAAATATTATTTTTGTACCATGGAAAAAAAATTCATTACTATAGACCCAAAGGAATTAAAAATTCCTGATTTGCATCAAACTTTGCTAGGTTTAGTTTCTCCAAGACCTATTGCATTTGCATCAACTAGGGATAAAGAGGGTAATCCAAACTTGGCTCCTTTCAGTTTTTTTAATGTATTTTCAAGCAATCCACCTACAGTAATTTTTTCTCCCAATCGTTCTGGAAAAACAGGAAAAAATAAAGACACCATTCACAATTTGATGGATACTATGGAAGTGGTTATTAATATGGTAAATTTTGATATTGTCCAACAAATGAATGTTACTGCCTGTGAATATCCCGCAGAAATTAATGAATTTATTAAATCTGGATTAACACCAATAGAATCCGATTTAGTGAAACCCTTTCGTGTGAAAGAATCTCCTGCTCAATTAGAATGCAAAGTTGAACAAATTATTACTTTAGGATCACAAGGAGGCTCCGGTAATTTAGTAGTTTGTAGAGTTTTAAAAATTCATATTGATGAAAATATCATTCATGAAAAGTATAAAATTGACCCTCATAAAATAGATTTAGTTGCAAGAATGGGGGCAGATTTTTATTGTAGAGCCTCTGGTAACGCCGTTTTTGAAGTCCCTAAACCCAATCAGAAAATGGGAATAGGATTTGATAATCTTCCTGATTTTATTAAACTTCATAATGAGTTAACGGGTAACGAATTAGGACAATTAGCCAATTTAGAAAAATTGCCTTCTTCAGAAGATATTCAATCGTTTATCAAAGAAAACCAAGATTTTTTGAGTCAATTTCAAAGTGAAAAAGACAAAATTTTATGGGCAAAAAAAGAACTTTCAGTGTATCCCAATGATACCATAAAAGTGCTGAAAGTCCTTATGACATTGAACTAGCTTATTTATTAAGCGAATATCGTTTTAGAAAGAAATTTTTGGGGACATATTTACCTAATGCAAATCAAATCAGTGGATTGCTTTTAAGCTAGTTACTATATAGTATTGATTTTCCAGAGTTATTGCCATTTCAAAATATCTTTTTATTTTTGCCACATAAAATTACATTCATGTACAATACAATCATCTTTACCGTTGAAAATCAAGTAGCTGAAATTAAATTTAATAGACCTGATAGATATAACGCATTCAATAATGAAATGAGTTTTGAATTTATTGATGCCCTTAAAAAATGTGGAAAAGATAGTAATATCAGAAGCATTATCATTTCGGGTGAAGGAAAAGCATTTTGTTCAGGGCAAGATTTAAAAGATGTTGAAGCTCAAGCTGGTATGCGTTCTCTAGGTGATTCCGTAGAAAAACGTTACAACCCTATGACCCGTTTAATTATCAATACAGAAAAACCTTTTATTTGTAAATTACACGGAGTAGCAGCAGGGGCGGGGGCAGGTGTAGCATTAGCTTGTGATTACGTAATTGCTTCAGAAAACGCCTCTTTACTTTTTGCTTTTGCGAATATCGGGTTAGTTTTAGATTCAGGCTCCTCTTATAGTTTACCTCGTTTAGTTGGCAAAAGAAAAGCCTTTGAATTGGCTACACTAGGTGAAAAAATTACTGCTCAACAAGCCCTAGATTGGGGTATGATTAACCAATTGGTACCTGCTGAACAATTAGACCAAGCTGTTATGAATATCGCAATTAATTATGCTCAAAGACCCACAAAAGCAATTGGGCTTATCAAAAGAATGCTTAATAAATCCTATAACTCCGACTTAGAAACCATGTTAGAAATGGAAATGTATTGCCAAGAAATTGCAGGTAAAACCGATGATTATATTGAAGGAGTTATGTCTTTTATTCAAAAAAGAAAACCCGAATTTAAAGGTAAATAAATCATGTTTAGAGCCTTATGGCATATTGGTAGATATGTTTTACTCTTAAAACATACATTTAGTTCCTTTGAAAAAGGAAGTATTTATTGGTCATTGACCATGAGAGAGATTATCAGCATTGGAATAGGCTCTATTCCTATCGTTTTTTTAATTTCTACTTTTATCGGTGCTGTTACTACTGTTCAAACTGCCTATCAATTGGTTTCCGCTTTACTACCTCGCTCTACCATTGGTTCTGTGGTTTCTGCTTCCGCTTTATTAGAAATGGCTCCAACCGTTTTATCTGTTATTTTAGCTGGAAAAGTAGGTTCTAGCATTGCTTCTGAAATTGGTACTATGCGCGTAACAGAACAAATTGACGCACTGGAAGTTATGGGGATTAATGCAACATCCTATTTAATTCTACCCAAAATTTTAGCTTCTGTTTTTGTTTTCCCATGCTTGGTAATTATTTCTGCTTTTTTGATGCACGTAGGGGGTTTTACTGCTGGTGAACTTACGGGGGAAGTAACTTACCAAGAGTTTGCTCAAGGTATTCGTGAATGGTTTGACCCTTTCCAAGTTCGTTTTATGCTTTACAAAGCATTTACTTTTGGTTTTATTATTAGTACAATTGCCTCTTATACAGGATATTACGTTAAAGGAGGTGCTTTGGAAGTAGGACAAGCCGCAACTTCAGGAGTGGTTTACTCTTGCATTTTTATTATAGTTGCTGATTTTATTTTGGCTCAAATCTTGATTTAAAACTATTATGCTAAAAAATATGATAATCAAATTCTTTTTTTGGGCGTGCCCCTCACTAAAGTTCGGGTCGGGCTACTTCGGGCTTCGCTTTCGCTTCGGCAATCCTTTTGCCTCTTTTTTCAAAAACGTCAAAAGGCAGTGCCACTTCGTGCCCTTCGTTTCCCTCACGCTTACCCTGAAATGGACTTTCCTTTTTCTTTTCTTTCATTCCTTTATCCTCAATGCTCAACCCAAAAAAAGTCCCAAAGATTATGGCATCAAATCCAAAAAAGCTCTTGAACTTTACCATAAAGCCAATGAACAAATCCGTTATAAAAATTTCCCTCGTGCTGTTGAACACCTGAACGCTGCTCTTGCAATAGAACCCAATTTCCAAGATGCTCTATATAATTTAGGCTATTCTTATTTCTTTGATAAAAATTACTCAAAAGCTCACGAAACTTTTGATAAACTCTATCAAATCAACAAAAATTACAACCTAGAATTTTTCTTTTATTACGGTTTAACCCATTTTCATAAACTTCAATACAATAAATCCGAAGAGTTTTTAACCCAATACATCAATGGAAAAGCCAGTCCTCAATTAGTAGAGAAAGCCAAAATCACTCTTTCCAAAGCCAAATTTGCTAAAGAAGCCATCAAAAATCCTGTTCCTTTTCAACCCAAAAACCTTGGCAAAAATATTAATACAGCGGATGAAGAATATTTACCTTCCTTAACCGCTGATGAACAAATTTTATTTTTTACTTCTCGCAGAGAAGGCAACATGGGTGGTTACATCTCTATGTTAAACGATTTTAGTGAAGATTTTTACTATTCAGAAAAAAAAGAGGGGGAATGGCAACCCGCAGTAAATCTCGGAAAACCCATTAATACACCTGATAATGAAGGAGCCGCTCATTTCACTGCAGATGGTCGTTGGGTTTATTATACTTTTTGTAGTTCAGACCCCTCAGAAGGTTGTGATATTTGGGTTGCTCAGAAAGTAGGAAATTACTGGTTAAATCCTAAAAATCTCGGTGCAACAGTAAATTCTCGTTATTGGGATTCTCAGCCTTGTTTAAGTAATGACGGAAAAACTTTATATTTCAGCTCTGCAAGACCTGGTGGGCAAGGAGGTACGGATATTTGGTATTGTACTTGGTTAGAAAATGAACAAAAATGGTCTAAACCTGAAAATATGGGAACCCCTATCAATACACCCGGTAACGAGTATTCTCCTTTTATCCATGCTGATGACCAAACGTTTTATTTTTCTTCTGACTTTTTACCCGGTTTTGGGGGTTTTGATTTATTTGTTTCACGTTTACAAAATGATGGTTCTTGGTCTGAACCCAAAAATTTAGGGTATCCAATTAACACCTCCAGAGATGAAATTAATATCTTCGTGAACGCAAAAGGCGACCAAGGCTATATTAATTCTCAAAGAGACGAAGGCTTAGGAAAAAATGATTTATATGTTTTTGATTTATACCCCAGCATTCGTCCAAATTTGGCAACCTATGTAAAAGGAAAAGTATATGACGCCAAAACACTTCAAAATGTAGTAGCGGAAATCATGTTTATTGATTTATCCAACAGTGATACGGTTCGAAAAACCGATAATGACCCTGCAAATGGGCAGTATTTAGTTACCCTTCCTGCTAAAAAGAACTACGCAGCAATCGTAAAAAAGAAAAACTATTTATTTTTCAGCCAAAATTTTGATTTATCCAATTTAAAACCGAATGAAAATTTTATTTTGGATATTCCTCTCCAACCCATAGAAAAAAATGCCTCTATTCTTCTCAATAATGTATTCTTTGATTTTGATAAATCTTCATTAAAACCTGAGTCTTTTGTTGAGTTAAATCAATTGGTCAAACTTCTCAAAGAAAATCCTAAATTAAAAGTAGAAATTGCAGGACATACTGACAACACTGGGAATTATGATTATAACTTAAAATTATCTCAAAATAGAGCCGAATCAGTCAAAGAGTATTTAGTTCAACAAGGGATTGTTAAAGAAAGGATTATAGCAAAAGGTTATGGACAAACCCAACCTATTGCTGACAATTCAACTGAGATAGGGAAATCCCAAAATCGTAGAACTGAGTTTAAAATTATTGATTTAGAGTAAAAGTGTTGTATTTTTATTTCTTTTCTCATCAATCCTCAATATTCCAATCTATAGGTTCCAAACCATGACTTTTTAAATATGAATTGGCTTTTGAAAAGTGACCACAGCCTATAAAATTTGAAGGATTGGCTAAGGGTGAAGGATGATTAGCTGTTAATACCAAGTGTTTGGAAGTATCAATATTTTTCCCTTTTTCTTGTGCAAAGCGACCCCATAACATAAAAACCAAATGCTCTTTTTGTTCATTTAAAATTTGGATAACATCGTCTGTAAACTGTTCCCAACCCTTACCTTTATGAGAGCCCGCTTTTCCTGCTTCAACAGTTAAAATAGCATTTAACAATAATACTCCTTGCAAAGCCCATGAACTCAAACAACCATGATTTGGCGGTTTAACTCCTAAATCTCTTTCCAATTCTTTATAAATATTCTTTAATGAGGGGGGAATAAGAACGCCTCTATTAACAGAAAAACTTAATCCATGAGCTTGATTCGGACCATGATAAGGATCTTGTCCAATGATTACTACCCGAACTTTATTAAATGGCGTGGAATCAAAAGCATTAAATATCAAATTTCCTTTTGGATAAATAACTTTGGATTCATTCTGATATTCACTTTTTACAAATTGAATCAAATTTTTGAAATAATCCTTTTGAAATATCGGTTCTAAAACTGCTTTCCAACTCTCTTCAATTTTTATAC
>CAZBPK010000126.1:0-17219 GCA_964493765.1 uncultured Bacteroidia bacterium
TAGGTTTTGATTTAGTGGAGGTAGCCCCTAACAAAAAAAATCCTATCAACGAGATAGTAGGAGCAAGATTACTCTACAAACTATGTGTTGCTTGTATTGCCTCAGAAGGGAATAAACCTAAAATTGTGAAAAAAAAGCCCAACTCTAACACTGAAAATTCTGAAATCATTGAAGTATAAAATGCAGTATTGGTTAGTAAAAAGTGAACCTGAAACTTTTAGTTGGGACGATTTAGAAAAAGCAGGAAGCACTGTTTGGGACGGTGTTCGTAATTATCAAGCTCGTAATCATCTCAAAAACATGCAGTTAGGAGACCTTGTTCTTTTTTATCATTCCGTATCTGAAAAATCTGTTGTTGGTTTAGCAAAAGTTATCAAAACTGCCTATCAAGATCCTACAACCGATGACTCAAGATGGCTAGCTGTGGATATTGAACCTGTTCAAAAATTGGCTCAATCCGTTCCTTTAGAATGGATTAAAAATCAACCGCTTTTAGCCAATATCCCTTTAATTAAACAATCTCGTTTATCCGTAATGCCTTTAACCCAAGCAGAATTTGAAGCAATTATGAATTATGGAAATCATAAAATTTCTTCTTTTTAAAAATTTTTTTCATTTTATTTGGAAAATTAAAATTAGCCACTTATCTTTGTTTCAGTTATTTTAATCAATAAATAGTCATGGAAATACTAAGTTTTCAATTATTAAGTGCTTCAACAAAATTTTGAGTTAATAGCAGGTGTTACTACTACTTTAACTTTATTCACAATTGTTGGTAAAAGAAAATTCTTTTTTGGTTTATTCAAAAAAAGGATTTTTAAAAAATTAGTAGCAGGGGATAGCCAAATTGTTGCTGCTATTTTATGTTTTTTCTTAGGGGGATTAGGAATACACAGATTTTATTTGGGATATACATGGCAAGGTATAGTTCAATTACTAACAGCGGGAGGTTGTGGTATTTGGACTTTGATTGATTTTATAAGAATATTAGTTGGTGATTTACAACCCAAAGGTGGCTCCTATTCAAAAACTTTCTAATTCATTAATTCTCAAATATATTAAAATTGCAGGAATGATATTACTTCCTGCAATTTTAGTTTTTCTGCCTTTTGATTATTTTGATAATGGCAGTATAAAATGTTTATCAAAAGCTATTTTTGACTTAGAATGCTGGGGGTGTGGAATGACTCGGGCTTGTATGCGTATTATTCATTTTCATTTTGAAGAGGCTTGGTATTTTAATAAATTAAGTTTCATTGTTTTTCCTATTCTTTGTTATCTTTACGCCCAAGAATTTTATGATACCCTTCAAAAAATTAAGCATCATTCAAAAAGTTAATAATTCATCTTTTATATTATTTTTTGTAATTTTACAATCCACTGCATTTTCTCAAGGGCTCATTAAAGTATTAGATTTTGGATATAATCCGGGAAACTTGAACGCTTTTGTGTATTTACCATTGAATTATGAACAAAAAGCTAGTTTGAATTTAGTCGTGGCATTTCATGGTTGTGGGCAGAATGCAGAAAATTTGGCAAGAATTACAGGTATTACACAATTAGCAGATCAATACAATTGCATTGTTCTTTTTCCCCAACAAAAAATGATCAATAATCCACAGAATTGTTTTAATTGGTTTTCTAAAAATCATTATAATCCTGACAAAGGAGAAATGGCTTCTATTTACCAAATGATAAAATATTGTAAAGAGCGTTATAAAATTCATAAGCAGTATTTGTATGGAGTTTCAGCTGGGGCTTGTATGGCTTTAAATGTAGTTTACAATTATCCTAATGAATTTCAAGGCGTTGCTTTACTTGCAGGTGCCCCGTTTTTAGGGCTGAATAATTTTGTAGAGGCTTCTAAGTGGTTAATTGCTCCTAAAATTCTATCTCAATCAGAACTTATCCAAGCGTTTCAAAAATGGAAAAACACAGACTCCTTGTCTTTTTTGCCTAAATTAGTGCTTATTCATGGCTTAAATGACCCCGTCGTAGATATTCGTAATGCTTTTAATATTGTAACACAATACACTGCTTTAAGACTATCAGATGATATTCCCGATTCAACGATTGATAATTTTACCAACAACCCTGATATTCAAAGAGTAGAATATAACGATAAAGAAGGGAATCCTCTAATTATTTTTTACAAAGTAATGAAATTAGGTCATGAAATCATGGTTGATCCAGGGACAGAACCCCATCAAGGAGGTCAGCTTGGTGGATTATTTGCAAAGGATAAAAATTTTTATAGTACTTACTATATTTTTAAAGATTGGGGAATTATTGAATAATCAATTTTCTTTGTCAATACTCAAAAATTTCAATTCAGTGGATAGATAATAAAAAAAGACAGATTTATAAAAATCTGCCTTTTGGATTATTAACCTTTATTAATTTTGATTATTGAACTTCAGTTTTTTTATCTCCACAAGAAGATTTAGAAGCCGGGCATGCTTTCTTTTCATTTTTTGAGCAGCATCCACCGTTCAGATTATATTTATATCCAGCTTTTTCAACGGAAGCCAAAATATCATCTTTAGATTTCAGTTCTTCTGTATAAGATACTTTTACAGTACCGCTTTTCATGCAAATATCAACATCTTTTACGCCTTTTACTTTCATGATAGAGGCTTTAAGTTTTTTTGCATCTTTTTCAGAATTTACGACTTTATCTACTTTAAAAGCTAATGAGTTAGGATCTTTATCTCCATCATGTAATAAAACATAAGAGGTTGATACTATATTTGCAGTACTAACTGCTGGAATGCTTAGACCTAATAATAATGCCAATAACAAACTTTTCATTTTGATTAATTTTAATTTTGTAACAAAAATAACACTTATTTTTGTATTATCAAAAAAATTATTTGTTAATTTTTACTAATACACATGAATATCCTTTCAAATTTTAATCTTAAACCATTTCAGACTTTTCATTTGAATGTAAATTCAAAATATTTTGCTGAATTTAATAACCTTTTTGAACTAAACCTGTCTTTAGAGTTTCAAAAAAAAAATAATCTTGATTTTTTAATTTTAGGCGGTGGGAGTAACCTCTTATTTACAAAAGATTTTCATGGAATCATTCTAAAAAATAGTTTATTAGGAAAACAAGTTATCAAAGAAAATGAAGAAAATATTTGGATAAAAGTACAATCAGGAGAAAATTGGCATCAATTTGTTGCTTACTGTGTTGAAAACCAATGGAATGGAATAGAAAATTTAGCATTAATTCCAGGAACCCTTGGTGCTGCTCCTATTCAAAACATTGGTGCCTATGGGGTTGAAATCAAAGATGTTTTAGATTCCTTAGAAGCATTTCATATAGAATCAAAAGAAATTCATCATTTTTCTCTATTAGATTGCCAACTTGGTTATAGAGATAGTATTTTTAAACGTAAATTCAAAAATCAATATATTATACTCTCTGTTACCCTAAAACTCAACAAAAAACCTAATCTGAATTTTTCTTATGCTGATGTACAAAAATTTTTTGAAAAAAATCATTTAGAACCAAGCATAAAAAATATTTTTGACGCAGTAATATCCATTCGCCAAGAAAAGTTACCCGACCCAAATCAAATAGGCAATGCAGGTAGTTTTTTCAAAAATCCTTTTATTAATAATACTCATTTTCATACCATTAAAAATAAATACCCAAACATACCCAGTTATCCAATTGATGAAAATACTACAAAAATTCCTGCTGCGTGGTTAATAGAGCAATGCGGCTGGAAAGGTTTTAGAGAAAATGATTTTGGAGTTCACCCCAAACAACCTTTGGTCTTAGTAAATTATGGAAATGCAAATGGAAAAGATATTTTAGAGCTATCCCAAAAAATAATGCTTTCTGTAAAACAAAAGTTTGATATAGACTTAGAACCAGAAGTAAATATTTTATAAAATTCTCATTTGGGCGTGTCCCTCACTTTGTTCGGGTCGGGCTGCTATGGGTTACACTTCGTTTCAGCAATCCTTTTTCTGCTTCGGTAAACTCAGCATCAAAAGGCAGTGCCACTTCGTGCCCTCCGCATCCCTCACGCTCACTTACAAGATTCTCTTGTAAAAATTAATAAAAAAGAGAACAGAATTTAACCGAAATTCTGTTCTCCATACACAACTAAACGCTGTTTAAAATTACTTTACTCTTACTTGCTCGTTTATTAATGAACGTTTTCTTTAAAAGTAACCACAAAATTTCCACTTTTTTTCAAACTTTATTCACATTCTATTTTGTAGACCATTCCACAATAAGTTAATAACATTATCAGAAGCTAAAAACTCATTTGGAAAACCTAACTCAATTTTTGAAACTTCGTTTAATTCCTGTATTTCATTCTCTGATAAATAGAAATCTACCACCTTTAAAGATTCCTCTAATTGTTGAGCGGTTCTAGCTCCAACAATAGGAATAACATTTTTCTTACTCATTACCCATCTTAATGCCACTTGAACAGGATGAGAATTTGTTTTTTGGGCAATTTCAACAACTTTTTCAGCAATTGCTGTTGAACGCTGGTTTAGTCTTTTACTTTCTGATTTTAAACGTTTAGGGTCATTATGATTAGAATTCAAATATTTACCGGATAAAGCTCCTCCCGCCAAAGGTGCCCAAGCAAGAATAGGTAAATTCATTTGTTCACTTAATTTGAAATACTCTCTTTCTATATCTCTTGTAATTAATGAATATTCTAACTGTAAACAACACAATTTTGACCAACCTCTGAACTCTGCAATGGTTTGAGCTTGTGCGACTATCCAAGAGGGTGTATCTGAAAATGCTATATGTAAAACTTTCCCTGATTGTACTAAATACTCAAGAGAGCGCATAACTTCTTCAACAGATACTGAAAAGTCCCATGCATGTAAATATAAAATATCTACATAATCCATTTGAAGTCTTTTCAAGCTCTTTTCTAATGATTGAACCAAATTTTTTCTATGATTTCCACCATCATTCAATTTATTGGGTTCAGTGAACAGGCTATATTTTGTAGCAATTACTAGCTCGTCTCTTCTTTTACTTTCTTTCACGAATTCACCGAGCCATTGTTCGGAAGTTCCCTCTGTATAACGATTAGCTGTATCAATAAAATTTCCACCTTTTTCCAAAAACAAATTAAATTGATTCTTAGATTCTTGATAATCAGCACCTGTACCCCACTCTTGACCAAAAGTCATAGTTCCTAGACAAATTTCTGATACTCTCAAACCGCTATTTCCTAAAATCTTATATTTCATGATAAAAATTTAACCACAAAATTAAGAAATTAGCTATAGTAAAACTAAGCAGATTTATTTATTTCCATTTTCCAATTTTAGATTGGTTTCTCCAGCCTGCATCATATTTAGAGTTAGCAAAGTAAACAATAATATCTGCATCATATTTAGAGTCAACAAAAAAGATTTTCTTTTTGGCGTCGTATTTTGAATTTGTAAAAAACCAAAGTCCATCTTTATCTGCATCATACTTGCTACTTACTTCAAATACCACTAAATCAGCATCATACTTAGAATTGGCAACAAATACTTTTACGTCTGCATCATACTTACTACTTACTTTAAAAACGGTTTGAGAGTTTCCCATAATACAACTTATTACAAAAACGAAAGTAAAAATTATTTTTTTCATTGAAATTTATATTTATCTTTTGTACGAAAATGGTTATTATTTTGTTTCAAATTCTTTTATAATTTTGCGAAATAAATTTATGTCAAACTCAAAAACTTATAAAAGTTTTCCATACTTAAGTACATTTTATTTTTGGAATAGAATCGGAAAAACTGGAAAACAACTTTTTTGGATTTCATTTATCACTCTCTTACTATCTGGAATTTATGCTTTTATACCCACTCTATTAAACTTTGAGTTTTTTGTTCCTTATCATTCTTTAGCAGAACATTTTATAGACAATTTAAGCATCAAAAAATCTGAGGAGGGTTTTCCTATTGAGACTTATGCCCCTGTTTTTTATAATTTTCAAGTTTTTATAGCAGACAAAATTCAGGTGGGATTAATTCCAATGTTAATTTATTTAACTTTTTTTTCTGTTAGTTGGAGTTTATTATTGGCTGTTTCTAGCAAAATTGAAGGATTTATCTTCTATTTGATATATTTCCTTTTCGGTTCAACAATGATTTTTTCTCAAGCGGGTTTATGTTTGTTGGGTGCCGACCCAATGCGTTTAGCTTCTTTCAGTATCATTATGGTTTTCATTTTATTAGCCTATCGTTATAAAAATGCAGAAGAACCCATAGCTTTATATCAACAATTTTTTCGTTTTTTATTTTTATTTATAATTTACTTTTTAAGTATTGTAATTTTTCAGGGTAAAAATGAAATCTTTCATTTTGCCTATTATTCCTTTCCTATTTCTGCTATTCTCACTTTAATTTTTATTCTCTGGACTTCAAAAGATATTGCTTTTGCGGTGGTATTATGGGCAACCAACTCCAAAGAAGCCAAAAAACGTAAAGACGTAGAAATTATATATTTTCTTATCTTTTTAACTTTTTTATTAGGACTTTATTGGACTTTGATTTTATATTTTCATGTGAGTTTACCCAAATTGATTAGTCCTATATTAGTTTTATGGATTTCTGCTTCATTATCATTTTTAAGTTCACAAGCATTTTACGCAGAAGTTCAAGAAAATTTTTCAGGGAATTTACCATTTATTATTTTACATAACGCATTAGCAATCCTATCTTTAGGATTTATTGGTTGGTTAGGATTTAACGCAGAACCTCTTGTAATTTTACAAATTGAAAGATTTGTTGCCTTCTTTTTAACTGCATTTTCCTTAGGAACTTTATTGTTTTTATACTTTAATTTTCATGGATTATTAAAATTTCGTGCTAATTTATTTTTTGTTTTAAGTCAACCGAATACATTATCATTTAAAGCCATATTTTTAGGTGCTTTAGCAGCGTTAGTGGTTACAGAGGGTTATCATAAATGGAGAAGTATTAATCTTTTTATGAGTTCTTATTTTAATCAATTAGCTGATTATCAATTAATTTTAGGAAATATAAAAGAAGCTTCTAATTATTATATCAACTCAAGAGTAGCGGCAATAGGTAACCCTAAAGCCAATTATAATTATGGTTGCATTAATGGAAATAATGATGAACAGAGGGTAGATGTTTTAGAAATGTACAAAGCTTCTTACGAAGTCATTTCATTTGATGCCGCTGAACTCAATTTAGGTTTTTATCAAAAAAATTCTAGACAATCTATTGACTATTATTTGAAACTCAAAAAATTTTCTGATAAAATATACAACAATTTAGGTTACTTTTATTATAAAATTGGCAATTTGGATTCTGCAGTGATTTGTTGGAAAAAGACATTAGAATTAAATCCCAATTTTTATGAAGCTTATTCCAATTTGGCTGTACTTTATCAAATCAATGGAAAAAAAGATTGGTCTAAAAAATTTGCCAAACAAATACCAGATAATTCAAAAAGTGTTCATAATCAAGTAAATTTATTATATCTATCATTGGCTTTAGATACTCATTTTGTAGCGATGAGAAATTATTTAGAGGATAGTTTATATACTTTAAACTACAACCAAGCCATCATTCAATTACAATATCAAGACCCTCAAAAAGCCATGGAAATGGTTAAAAAATTAGAGAAAAAATTTGATAATGAATATCTTCCATTTGTATATTTAAAAATGTTATCTCATTTATGGCAAGGGAATGTTTTTGCGGGTCAAGATATGGCTAGATATATCTCTGAATATTTTCCTGATTATCAAAAACAAGTTTGGCATACCGTTGGTAGCTTTTATTATTTTTTAAATATGCCTGAAATGGCAATAGAGCCATTCAAAAAAGCTGAAAATTCTGTAGATACATTGAATGCAGTTTTTATGCAACTTCTTGCTGGTCATCATGATATTTCAATTAATGACTTAGATTACGCAAGGTCTCAAACACCTCAATATTTAGATCAAATTATTCATGAACAATCTATGATTTTTAAAGCCTATGAATTGGATAATTTAGCAGAATGGAATTTTGAAAATATTAGTTATTACGAAGCTTTACGTGGTGCACGTTATTCTACAATGGCTGACAAATTGAAATCTACAGAGTTTTTCTTAGATAAACTTAAAAACTTTAAACAAAACCCTAAAACTTGGTTACAAATTTTGGAATCATTTATTCATTTTGAAGATAAAAGAATGTTAGCTGCAGCAGACTCTGCATTGTTTCATTATCCAAATAATCCTGAAATTCAAGCTGTTTCTGAATACATTTACGCCCTAAATCAAAAAAATATTGATAAGTTCAAAAATACTGCTGTAAGCAATGATTTTGTTCGTTTTTATAAAGCAAAAACGGCTTTTATCCTAAAAGATTATAAAAAAGCAGAAGAAATTTTACAGACTATCTTTCAGCACAATCCTTATGAATCCAATGCTGTGGTTTTAATGGCAGATGTTTATAAAGCCAAAAAACATGATGATAAAGAAATAGAGTTGCTCTCTAAAGCATTAGTAAAAAATGAAAAAAGTTATAAAATTTGGTATCGTTATTATCAGTATCAAAGAGAACATCAATTTAAAGATGATTTACAAGTTGCAATGGAAAATTTATTGAAATATGCTCCTTCTAATTTGAGGGAAAAAATCAAAAAAGATTATTTAGAGTTTCAAGAAAAATTCTCTAAAGAGAATGGATAGTAATTTTTAGATAAATTTCTAAAAAAAAGAAATCCGCATTCTAATTGCGGATTTTTCTGTTTTTAAGACCTTAAAAGACTTTGGAAATTATTGTTTTTCGTATTTTTCCTCGTCTTTGTTGTAAAAGAAACTTAAATCTTTATATTTTTCAAAAAAAGCTTTTAAATCAGCTGATTTTGTAAATTTCTCATCAATATTATCCGTAACCTCATACAATTTGAATTGTTTTCTTTCTTTGTTTAATTCAATTTTGTAGAAGTAATACTTATCATCTTTTTGTAAGTTAAGGAAAACTATATTTCCAAGTGTTGTACTATGGCCGATATATTTATCACTATTATATTTTTTATCGGTAGAACTATAATTAAATTCTTCAAAAATATAATGCATATCGTCTTTTTTGGTAACCTCATAATATTTAGGATTTTCTTCTGAGGAAGAGGATACTTTTACCCATTTGCCTAAATACTCTTTATTGATCTTTTCTTTCGGTTCATCTAATGGAACATCAGAAGAATAAGGACAACCCGTTAAAAATAAAACAAAAGGCAAAAACCATAGCCATTGAAAAGAAATGTATTTTTTCATGATTTTGTAAATTTACCGCAAATATAAAAACTTTTTGTCTAAAACTATTAAAATTCAGAAAATCTTTTATTCTGAATAAAACTTTTATCGGTTAATGTTTTGAGAAAAGCAATAATATCTTCTTTTTCCTGTGTATTCAAAGGAATTTTATTAATTAAAAGCGGGTCTAAATTAGGATAGTTTTGGATACCTTCGGAATAATGATTTAGGACATCCATTAATGTAGGAAACCTTCCATCGTGCATATAAGGAGCTGTTAATTCTACGTTTCTTAAACTGGGGACTTTGAATTTTCCTTCATCACCCTCTAATAAAGAAATTTCATAGCGTCCTTTGTCAATACTAAAAAAATGCTGAACACCATTATTTCTAAAACTTTCATCAGTAAATAAAGGTTCTTTATGGCAGGTTTCACAATGCTGTTTAAATAAGTTATATCCCCTTTGTTCTTGTTCAGAAAACTGGGTTTTTCCTTTTTTTACTTCATCATATTTGGATTTATCCGAAATAAACAAAGCCATGAAATGTCCTAATGCTACTAACATCTTAGTAGATGTAATTTCTTCACTTCCAAAGGCTTCTTTGAACATGTTAGGATAAACTTTGCTTCTTTTGAGTTTTTCTACAATATTAGGCAAACTTTCGTCCATTTCCACAGGACTCGTAATGGCATTAATAGCCACCAATTCTAGGTTAAGAATGCCACCGTCCCATAAAAAATTTTTTTGCCACATCAAATTTTGGATTGGTAGAGCATTTCTTCTGCCTAATAAATCATCTATACCATGGCTTACATCATGCCCATGTTGTGTAAAGGCAGAAGTCTGAATATGGCAACTTCCACAGGCAATAGTGCTATCACGAGACAAAATAGGGTCATAAAACAATCTTTTGCCTAATGCAAAGCTTTTTTCATTGATTTTACTTACATCAAAAGGTTGTTGGACATCAGGAAAATGCTCAGGCTTATAAAATCCTTGAAATGGCTCAGTTGTGACTAGGCTGTCTTGCTTATCCTCTTTCTTACAACCTAAAAACAAAAAAATAATAACCACCATCCCCTTAACGAGGGAATGGCGGATAAAACTTGCTTTATGAAAATGCTTCATTTTTATTTTTTTATAGATTTCTTAATGAATATGATCAAAAGTAATCATATCGGCATAATTATTAGCTATAGTGCTAGAAGCAGGGCTAGCCATAATAGTTGGTTGTGTTTTTACATCAAATGTTGTGGGTGTTTGGAACATCTCTAAGGGGTTCACATAACAATGGATATTAGGATTTTTGTTAGAATTAATTTCTACATTTTGACCGAACATTAACTCTACAGTCTTGATGTTATTGATTGTAGGCGAATTATAGCCACCAAATAAACCGATATGATATTTGAATTTATTTTGTAAACTATCAGGGATTCCGGGGCAAGTTCCTTCCGCTTTCACGAAAATATAACCTGTATTCCAAGACCAATACATTCCTTGAGCACCAGTTGCAGGATCTAATACACCTGTTCTTTGCTCTATAGGCGCCGCCGATTTTAAACTATCTACCCCTATTATAAACTTCACTCCTTTGTATTTCCCCGCAGGAATATTTTTAAAATGAAGTTCTTGACTTTCCATGTCATCGGCTTTGACTAAGAAATAACAACTATCCTTAGGAACTGTATACAGGCTTCCATCTTCTTTAATGAATTGGAAGTTACTTACATAGTAATTAAACATGGTAAACTTAACCGTATCCCCATTAGCATTGACATAATTTTCATTTAAGTAGAACTTTAAATTTCCTACTCTGTTTTCTAAATGAATATGTGTTTCCCCAGGTTGTTGAGGAGTTGGAGTATCATGATTATGATCATCTTCTTTTTTCTTACAAGCAGTTATGCTTAACGCTAACGAAATTACTAATATTTGAAATATGTTTTTAAATTCTTTTTTCATAACGATTAATTTTTTGTTTTTTTTGTGTTTTTTTAATAATTTTTTTAAAATAAAAATAATAAGTTTGTTGTTAAACGAGGCAACATTTTAATATGTTTTTCCCCTATATTTTGATAAATGGGCAACCAAGTATTAACACCTATCCCCCATCTACCTTTGTATAAATCTATTCCAGCCGATGCCCCTATTGCATTACCGCCCGTATATCTAACCCATTGATTTTCTTTTTTATCTTGTTGATAATTTTCATAAGAAAACCCTATTTGAGGCAAGATAGAAAGAGACGGTCTGTATTTCCAGTAAAATACCCTTAACGCAGTACTTAACCGATTACCAAAATGATAACCATAACGATTAAGTGTATTGAACTGATAGGTCATCTCTGTATTAAATCCTAACGATTTGCGTTTAACAGTGTACAGAAAACTGAGAGGTATATCCCAAGAAGCTGTTCCCATTTGAAAACCGGGCAAAATCAAATCTTTGTAAACAATCGTATTTTGATATTTCCCCGTAGGCAACTTAACACCTGCTCCTATTAGAAGCGAATGCTTAAATTGCGAAGCTACACTATCAGGCGTTTTCCAGATATTGTAAAGAAGATTAAAACTTACATCTCCTATCCCGTAAGAATAAAGAGTAATATTATCCTCTTTTCTTTGGTTCATAATATACGGAAATATGCCAATAATTTGAATTTTGTTATTCCATTGATATTTCCCCCAAATTTCTGTACTCAACGATTTATCGTTAGAATATATCAACTTATCTCCCGCAAAAAGCGGTGGATGTTTTACCCTGTATGTTCTTAGGTTAGATCTTAACCCTAAAAAGTGTTTACGATATTGAGGCAACAACCCAAAGTAACTCCCACTCACAGAACAACCACAAATATCGCAACCCCACAGAAAGCTAAAATCTATTAGGAACAATATACTGAAAATTAAATACTTGTTCATACATTGGAAAATTGATTAATTCAAAGATTGTAATTAACTCATTGATTGTAATTAACTCATTTTCCACTGTGGGGGCGGTGATACGGGAGAAGCAAAGACCTCTGTCTCTTGTAAACGATAAATGTCTATCAAAGTAAAAAATACTTCCTTGTAAGCAACCTTAAAAATAAAAACTTCCTCAAAAAATAACTCAGACTTTAATTTAGATAACGAAAAAAAATTGTTTTCTTGTTTAGGACTTTCATCAATCTGTTTATTCAGATAACATTTTCCTTTGCAATGTTGATTTTCATTGAACCTATTTTCACAATACATAGAAGCAATTTCTTCTTGATATTGTGAATACAAATATATTACAGCATTCCTGTAAATTAGCTGAAAGCTAAACAGAAAAACCATAATATAATGTATAAAATACTTTAGGTTCATTTTCACAAAAATATAACATAGTTTCGTTTGGGGCAATATGTAAAGTTATAAAAGTATCTAAAATTTTGATAATCAGGAATAAAAAATTATAACTTTTGTCAAAACAAAAAGAGTGCTATCCTTATGAAGGATTTTTATGAAAAATTTCAAATACTAAAAATTTTACTATCTTTGAAGCGTATTGTATAAATTCACTACTTGTAAAACTTTTCACTAGAATTTATCATAACCTATATGGATACCGATGAAATATCAAAATATACGAGAAGAAGAACTGAAAAATAAAGTCGCACAAGATTATTTTTGGTTATATGACTGCACCCAAATTATTGGTAATATAGACTTTTGTGTTTGCATGCACCAAAGCCCGAAAGTGCCCCAAGAACAACAATTTTTACTATGGGCAGAAGCCAAAAAAGGCTCTTTTGAACTTTACAATGCTATTGTTCAACTCATTTTGACTATTGGCAAAGCAAGAACTTTTGATAAATATCTGCCCCCTGCTTTTTTAGCTGCATTTGACGCAGAAAAAATCGCTTTCATTCCTTACAACGAAATTCAAGAAATTTTTTATATCAACGATTTTAACTGGAACGTTGCCCCGTCCAACTACGAAACTAGGGAATTTAAACTCATTCATCAAAAAGTAAAAACTACTATTGACGAAAAATCGCTACTCTTTTTTTTCTTAAAAGATGACCATGAACTCAAACAATTCATTAAACAAAATTTTGTTACTGGCAAATTTGGTGTAACCAAAATTAAAATCGACAAAAACAACTTCGTAGCTATTTACAACAAATGGCTACAAAGTGTTAAACCGAGCATCGGCTTAAAATGGGACATTCTGAAAAAAACGACTCATATTATTGATGGCGATTTCTTTTTAGCAGATTTGCTGTCCTACGATAACATGAGCTTAAAAGAAAAGTTGTTTGTTTACCTGAAAAAAGACCACTACGAGTTGGAACGGACTCTTGATGAATACGGCATGTTTCAATCTAAAAAAGCCTTTTTTATAGATAACCAATTAGCACACACTCAATTTTGGAACCTATACGAACGCCCTCCCAAAGAAGAGTACTGGGATTATATTGTAGAACGACGTGATTTACTTGTACCACAAGACATAAGAGAACGAAAAGGCAGCTTTTTTACTCCACAAATCTGGGTTGAACTTTCTCAAAAATATTTAGCCGATATTTTGGGCGAAGACTGGCAGGACGAATATTACATTTGGGATTGTGCCTCTGGTACAGGCAATTTATTAGCAGGATTGATAAACAAATACCATATTTGGGCTTCCACTTTGGATAGACAAGACGTTGAAGTAATGTACGACCGTATAGAAAACGGTGCTAATTTACTACAAGAACACGTTTTTCAGTTTGATTTTCTCAATGATGAATTTAAACCGAAATCCCAAGGCGGAAAAATTCCTGATAGCCTTTTTAAAATTATCTCCGACCCCGAAAAACGAAAACAATTAGTCATTTACATCAATCCCCCTTATGCTGAGGCAACCACAGCAAGAACAGTAACAGGTACTGGTGAAAATAAAGCAGGCGTAGCAACCCAACACAAAACTAATGCGTATTTCAAAACCAAAATCGGAAATGCTTCCAATGAAATATTTGCGTTGTTTATGGCTCAAGTTGTGGATAAAATGAACGGCTGTATACTGGCACAATTTTCAACATTAAAGTTTATTCAAGGAACGAACTTCCAAAAATTTAAAGACTTTTTTAAAGCAAAATTCTTAGGCGGATTCGTAGTCCCCGCTAATACTTTTGACAACGTAAAAGGAAATTTTCCAATAGGTTTTACCCTCTGGGACCTAAACATCAAAGAAAAAATGGAAACAATCAATTGTGATGTCTATGACAAAGAAGGTAAAAGACAAGGAATAAAAACTTTTTATGGAAACCTGCCACAAAGCATAAATATATGGATTAAAAATTTTGATAAAAAAAACAAAGAAGGAATTGGATTTATGGGAAATCCTGCTCCCGATTTCCAAAATAACAAATTTTTATTCGTTCAAAGCATTCTTGGCAAAAGGCATGTAAATTATTTTTGTTTTGATGCTGATAATCTAATAATTGGCTGTATTTACTTTGCTGTTCGCCACTGCATTAAAGCCACTTGGCTCAATGACCGAGACCAATATTTATACCCTAATCACAGCTGGCAAACAGATACCGAATTTCAAAATGATTGTTTAGCTTTTACACTGTTTCATGGACAAAACCGAATTTCAAGCAAAGAAGGCACCAACCACTGGATACCTTTCACAGAACAAGAAGTAAATGCCCGAGAAGTGTTTGAAAGCAATTTTATGTCCAATTTTATCAAAGGAAATCCTAAACCTCCTAAAAGAAAGAGCATAAATCTGTCTTTCATTTTTGAACCTGAAGTGCCTTACCACAAAAAACCTTTAAAGTTTTCCCAAGAAGCAACAGCCGTTTTTGATGCAGGGCGAGAATTATGGAAATATTATCACAGCAAGCCCAATGTTAACGTAAATGCTTCGCTTTATGACATCAAAGAGTATTTTCAAGGTAGAGACGAAAAAGGAAAATTGAACAACAAAAGTTCTGATGAAACCTATACCAAACTCATCGGTCATTTGAGAGAAAAACTACAACAACTAGCCGAAAAAATAGAACCCAAGGTCTACCAGTACGGCTTCTTAAAACTATAACAAGATATGCCCCAGTAGTGAAAAAACTTTATGTTATCTCTGAAAATTCCCCCATCATTGATTTAAGGCTAAAAGATAAACATAACTAACTTTCAATTACTGCTTACCTAAGCGGAAAAAGGATTTTTTTAGATTTTCAAGAACAATATTTTCATTTTCTTATTGCTATAAAAGAAATTTTTATAAATTTGTTGTAAAAAATTCAATCAAGCATCATGATTCAACAAGGGGATACGTATTTACATGAGTTTTCATTTACAAAAGAAAATGTATTTCAATTTGCAGAGGTTTCAGGCGATAAAAATCCTATTCATTTAGATGATGATTATGCTTCTCGGACGATATTTAAAAGAAGAATAGTTCATGGTTTTTTAGGGGCAAGTATTTTTTCAAAAGTGTTTGGAATGTTATTTCCTGGGGAAGGGACCATCTACATGTCTCAAACTTTAAAATTTATGGCTCCTATGTTTGAAGATGAGACCTATACCGCTAAATTTACGGTTTTAGAAGTTTTTCCTGAAAAGCATCGCGCAAGAATAGAAACTTTGATTTTGGATAAAGAAGGTAAGACCATCACTTCTGGCGAAGCTATGGTTATGAACCCTACCAAAATTTAATTTAGACTTCTAAATGGCTTAAATCATTGAATTTTTCAACAATAAAATGTTGATAGTCAATGTATTTTAAAATGGTTAACGAGGTATTGGGGTGAGTAAAAATATCTTGGTGCTTTAAACCATACCCTAAAAGTTGAGAGAAAAGAATTTTCATAGTTCTGCCGTGGGTGCATATGAGCACATTAGATTTATGTTTTTTAATGACATGATTTAAAAAATGGTGGGTTCTTTTCCATATTTCGTTAGGGGATTCACCATTTTGTATTTTATAGTCAAGGTTTCCCTTTGCCCATTGATGGTTGGCTTCCCAATAGATTTGACTTACTTCGCCTTCAAAAGGTTTACCTTCAATTATTCCCCAACTGAGTTCGTTAATTTCGGGCATTTTTTGAATAGGATAAAGAATTTCAAAGGGCTTTATAGTTTGGTAAGACCTTAAAAGTTCACTTGAATAAACGGCTTCAAAAGGAACGTTCTTGTATTGATTAAAAAATTTTTGGGCTTGTTCTAAGCCTGTTTCGTTCAAAGGGGCATCTACCCCACTCCCTTGAACAATTCTTTGTTTATTAAAATCGGTTTCACCATGCCTAAGTATAAATAATCTTAACATTTTACAAATATACATTCCATTTTTCAAATTACGCACAGGAAAATAATAAAAATAAACCTTGCTTATAAAAAACTTTCGTTTTATTGGTTCTTTTTAAAAATCTTGGAAAAAAATTATTTCTGATAAAACCTAAACGGTAGGCATGTTTGGTAATGGTGGTAGAGACAGGTCATGCCCTGTCTCTACCACCATTACGGATACGATTGGGCATGACCACAAATGCCCCCAGTTCAACATGTTGGGCGTGATATGGGATTTCATACTACAATATATCGGCAATGATGTCTATATGGGACCATTCCATTTTCCCGTTATGGATTTCACCAAAATCATGTTCCCGATGATGTGTGCAAATGGTAATCAAATACGCCCCTGTTCAACGGTAATCCCAATTTTGCAGGCGGGCTGACGGAAATCGGAATGGGTTTTGAAATTTATTCATTATCAATATCTTTTATATCTGGAAACAAATGTTGTAACAAACCTTTTTTGTGTAATTCTAACGCTTCTATTTTTTGCGCCTGTGCCTGTATTAAATCGTCAAGGGACGAAAGACAAGCGGCAATTTTTTGTTGTTCGGGAAGAGAGGGAAGGGGGATTTTTATTTTAAATAATTCAGAAGGATGAAGTCTTTTTGAACCAGTTCCTATTGTAAATGTTT
>CAZBPK010000127.1:0-12248 GCA_964493765.1 uncultured Bacteroidia bacterium
CTCCTTATGTGCCTATATCAGAAAAAGCGGAATTAAAAGAACATGTAGTCAATTACGAACCATCAATTGCATTATTTTCAGGGGAAAACCCTTTAGTTTTTTATGAAAAAATTTCAGAACTAGCCTATAAATGGCTTAAAAAGAATGGGCTTTTAATTTTTGAAGTTCACTTTCAATACGCAAAAGACGTAAAAAATATTTTGAATTTATTTAAATTTCAAGATATTGAAGTAATTCAAGATGATTTTGGTAAAGAAAGAGTAGTATTGGGTTATCGTTAGGAGATTATTTTGATATTTTGAGTAATTGTAAGTAACTATTCTAAACATAATCGCCCAAAATATTAACTTTATAAAAGGAATTTATCATTTTTTAAACATTTATGAAACAAAATATCCATTAATTTTGCGTTTATGTTTTTTAAAATGGTCAAAAAACTATTGTTTTTAAATCTTATATTGAACTCAACTGTTCAATTGTATGCCCAATATAATCATTCTAAATTTCATCAATTAGAGGAATGGTTACCTACACCAAATACTTATAGAACTGCTTCTGGTGCTCCAGGGCATGATTATTGGCAACAAAAAGCCGATTATTTTATTGATGTTACCCTTGATGACCAAAAACAACGTATTATCGGTAAAGAAACTATCGTTTATTATAACAATTCTCCGGATAAGCTTCATTATTTATGGCTTCAATTAGACCAAAACATTTTTGATAAAAATTCAGATACTTACATCACAGAAACTCATTCCGATAAATTAGAGAAAGTTTCATTTGATACTTATAACCATTGGAAAAGACAAGAATTTGATGGTGGAATTAAAGACTTAAAAGTTTTTGATGAAAAAGGTAATCCTCTAAAATTCACCGTCGTAAAAACCATGATGCGTGTGGATTTACCCAGAGTTTTAGAAACAAAATCTGCTTTTAAATTTAAAGTAGAATGGTCTTTTACTATCAATAACCATAAAACTCATGGCGGTAGAACAGGTTATGAATATTTTGAAAAGGACGGTAATTACATTTACGAAATGGCACATTGGTTTCCAAGAATGTGTGTTTATAATGATGTAAGAGGCTGGCAACATAAACAATACTTAGGAAATGGTGAATTTGCCTTAGAATTTGGTGATTATGTTGTTAATATAACAGTTCCATCTGACCATGTGGTCGCTGCTACAGGGGTATTACAAAATCCTAATGATGTTTTAACAAACACGCAAATTCAAAGGTTTGAAAAAGCCAAAACCTCAAATAAACCCGTTTTAATAATTACCCAAGACGAAGCCATTAAAAATGAAACTTCCCCAAAATCTAACACTACCAAAACTTGGAAATTTGTCGCCAAAAATGTACGAGATTTTGCTTTTGCTACCTCACGTAAATTTATTTGGGATGCTTTAGGTGTAAAAATTGGCAATCAAATCGTGATGGCTATGTCTTTTTATCCGAAAGAAGGAAACCCCTTGTGGGAAAAATATTCTACCCATGCAGTTGCACATACCTTAGAGCTTTACTCAAGATATACTATAGATTACCCTTATCCCGTAGCGATTTCTGTGAATGGTCCTGTTTATGGTATGGAATATCCTATGATTTGTTTTAATGGTCCTAGACCTGAACCCGATGGGACTTACCATAAATTCACAAAATACGGTTTAATTTCCGTGATTATCCACGAAGTAGGACATAACTTCTTTCCGATGATAATCTCTTCTGATGAACGTCAATGGACTTGGATGGATGAAGGATTAAACACTTTTACTCAATATTTAGCTGAAAAAGAATGGGAAAAAGATTATCCTAGCAGAAGAGGCGAACCGAGTTCAATTATCGCTTATATGTCAGGAGATAAATCTGGAATAGAGCCTATTATGACCAATTCTGAAAGCATCACTCAATTTGGTAATAATGCTTACTCCAAACCGGCTGCTGCATTGAATATTTTGCGTGAAACCATTTTAGGTAGAGAACTTTTTGACTTTGCTTTCAAAACCTATGCTCAACGTTGGGCTTTTAAACATCCTGAACCCGCTGATTTCTTCAGAACTATGGAAGACGCAACTGGAATTGACTTAGATTGGTTCTGGAGAGGCTGGTTTTATTCTACTGATGCAGTGGATATTGCTATTTCCGATGTTAAATGGTATAGCATTGATACTCAAAATCCTGACATAGAAAAACCTTGGCAAAAAGCCCAAAGAGACAATAAACCTAAATCTATTGCCAAACAACGCGATGAACTAGCCATAAAAAAAGTACGTTCCGATGACCACCCTGAAATCTTAGATTTTTATAACTCTTACGATGAATTGAATGTTTTTGAGTACGAAAGAAAAAATTATCAACGTTTTTTGAGTACCTTAACAGAAGAAGAAAAAGCCAAATTCAACGAAAAAAATCAATTTTATTTAGTATCCTTTGAAAACAAAGGTGGTTTGGTAATGCCGATTATTCTGCAGTTACAATATGAAGATGGTTCCAACGAAGTAAAACGTATTCCCGCTGAAATTTGGAGAAAAAACAATCAAAAGGTTACTAAACTTTTCATAACACAAAAGCCTGTAAAAAAATTTATATTAGACCCTTTTGCTGAAACTGCGGATATTGATACTCAAAACAATATTTTTCCCCCTGAGTTAGGGTTAAGTAAATTTCAGCTTTATAAGCAAAGCAATGAAAGGGGACAAAATCCTATGCAAATGGGAAGGTAATTTCTAAATGATTAGGGCGTGTCCCTTGCTACGCTGCGGGTCGGGCTGCTTCGGGCTTCGCTTCCGCTTCGGCAATCCTTTTTCTACTTTTTTCAAAAGTATCAAAAGGCAGTGCCACTTCGTGCCCTTCGCATCCCTCACGCTTACTCAATCTAAAGATTTCCAATATTTATTTTCCATAACTCTCAATCAGTTTTGCACTGCTCCATAAACTTGCTAAATTGGATTTTAAATATTTTTGCCATGTTGACCATAGCTTGAGTTGATTATTTAGCAAAGTATTTTCACGAATAATTAAAGAGAGCACGTTGCTTTCTCCAATTTGGAAACGTTGAAATTCACCATCATACAGTCTTTGATAATTTTTAATCGCTGTGTTAACATCTATCAACTGCTCTTGAAACAAAAGATAGTTGTTATAATAAGCTAAAAATTTATTTTTGAGTTCTAAACGTTTAAGCACTAAGGAAAAATCATTTTCTTGAATTTTGATATTTGCAAAACCTAACTGGGCTCTTTCTTCTCTTAAAAATAGTGGCATAGAAAATTTAATTCCTGCTTTGTAGGATTCATATAAAGGATAATTACCAAGATTATCAAAACGTGAAGGATAGGTCAAAAAATTATACTCTGCTATGGTTTTAGGAAGCAATTTTGAAATTTTTAATCTTCTTTCTAATTGTAACTGTCGTGCTTTGGCTTCATATTTTTGGATATAAGGGTGTTGATCTACCCAATCTAAAGAATTTTGAATGGGCGGTAAAGTTAAAGAATCTATAGGTTCGGGGATAAAGTCTTCACTTAATTCTAAAGGTGTATTATTTTCACTCCATAAGAAGTTAGAAACACCAAAACGAGAATGATTTAAGAAAACCGAGTTTTCTCTGGCTTCAATTTGCCTATTGATTAAATTGTTAAAAGCATCCGTAGTATCTAATTCTGAAGCAAAACCATTTGTAAATTGAGCTAATATAAATTCTCTTCTTTGTTGAGCGATATTTATAATTTGTTCAAATTGTTGAGCTTGTTTATAGGCTAAAGCCCAATCTAAATAAGCCAAGGCAGCATCATAGAAAAGATCATTGAGGATTAATTGTTGTTCCGCATTAGCCATTTTATCCAAAGCTTTTGCAATTTGAACAGCATTTCTACGAGCATCTACAATTAAAGTTTGAGTAATAGGTACAGAAACACCTAAGGAAAATAAACCTTCTGTTGGGGTATAATTTTCTGGATTCAATTTTGTTCCCAAATTACGTTCAAAAGAAGATTTTATATCAAAATTCCACCACAAAGGAATTGTTAAATCTGCGAATTGGTTAAAATAATAAGTTTTTCCATCAAAAGATTTAATTTTATTTTGATAATTTAGGGTGGGGTCAAAATTACCACGAGCTTCACGAACAAAAAGGCTTCCTCTTTGCGCTTGTAAATTAGCAGCTTTAGCAACAGGATGATAATTATAAACATAATCCATGAATTCTTGAAAGCTCATCACATTTTGAGCATATAGAAAAGAAAGGGAATTACAAAGAAAAATGATAATTTTTTTCATTATTTATCCTTTTTTTTGTCTTTACTATCACTTTTACCTTTTTCTTTTGTTGTTCCATCATAAAAATTAGGAGGGAAACCATTAAAAATACGCCATAATTCCCACCAAATAGGCACATCATTGAGCATGGTCCAAGTGATAGCCCCAGAACCGACTTTTAATGCTTTGGGCCAAAGTTGGTCTGTAGAATCAGGAACGACTAGAACTCTAAATTTTCCATCTTTATTTACAATTTGGTCGTAAGTAAAAATTTTACCACCAAAAGTACCAAAGGAAGCATTGGGCCAACCCGAAAATACAAAAGCAGGCCAACCATCAAATTGTAAACGAACTTTTGCGTTTTCTACTATTAAAGGAATATCATAAGCACTTACAAACATCTCTATTGCAGGTTGATAATCCAATGGAAGGATAGTGAGTAAAGTTTCCCCTTCTTTTATAATTTCTCCAATACCTGTTTTATAAAGTTCTGATATATAACCATCTTGCGGAGCTAAAATGTAATAATTGGCTTGTCTTAGTTGATAATTGGTAAATTGATTTTTAAGTTTAGCAATTTCAGCTTCTGATTGTAGTTTATCAGATATAGCGGATTGTTTTTCTGATTCGGCTTTAAACAAATCCTTATTATATTGAGCTCTTAAAGAATTTAATTCAATTTTTGCATTTTCTAATTCATTTCTGCTCTGCATCAATTTATTCGTTTGGGCAATAAGTTTAGATTGGGTTTCTCTATATTTTAATCTACGGGTTTCTAGGTCATTTAAGGATACTATTCCTTGTTTGTGAAGCTCTTCTTGCCTTTTCAAACGTTCCGATGCGACTTGGGCATCAAGTTCTATAGCTTTTAGGTCAGCAGAATCAGAAGAAACTTTCATGATGCTCTGCTGAACTTTATTTTCTGCTTGTTCTAATTTGAAGAGCAAGCCTTCTTGAATCATTTTAATTTGGTTATTATAAAATTGAATTTTGTTTTCATAAGCAATCAAAGAGGCTTCTTTGGCATTGAGTTGTTGTTTAGTTCTTTCTAATAAAGCGGGGTCCCAGTAAGCGTCTTTTACTTCAGCTAAGTGTACTAGTGTATCTCCTTTATGAACTTGTTGTCCTTCTCGGACATACCATTCAATAATTCTTCCCCCAACAATAGCGTTAATGGATTGAGGTTTTTGATTGGGAAATAAAGCAGTAATTTTTCCATAGCCTTCTATGGTTTGTGTCCAAGGCATAAAAAGAAACAAAAAACCAATAAGTACAGTGAAAGTAAAAAATCTAATCATTTTCATGCCTGCTTCGGCTTTGTAAATCTGAGAAAATGATTTAAAATCATTAGGATTTACATGTACTTCGGTATCATTATCGGAAATATTTAGCATAGGTTCATCAAATTAATAAAAAATTTCATTAAAATAAGGTTTTGATTGAATTTCTTTAAGAGTACCTTGATCAAAAATTTGTCCATCTTTAAGTACGATAATTCTATCACAATGTTTAGCAACTTCTATATCATGCGAAACAACTACAAGTGTCCATTGGTTATTTTTATCAGTCAAAGTGTTGATAATCTTTTGGCGTTCTTGCTTTTCTAGCCCATGAATAATATCATCCATAATGAGTAATCTAGGTTTTTCAGCAAAAGCTCTTGCTAATACTATCTTTCTTAAAAAGCTGCTGGGAAATCTTTTGTCATCGGGTTGTAGCATAGTCATAAAACCTAAAGGTAGTTTTAATACCGATTCTGTTAAATTTACGACATCAGAAGCCCAAAACAATTCAGACTTATCAATATGATCTTTAGAGAGCATAATATTTTCTTCAATGGTGCCTTGAAAAATTAATTCTTGGGTTAAAGTATCTCCGATATAAGAACGTAAACTTCGTCTATCTAAGCTAAAAAATGAGGCATCATTATAGCTAATTACTCCATCATAGTTCTCTAAAAGCCCTGCTAATAAGGTTATAAAAGTAGTTTTTCCTGAACCTGAAAAGCCTGCTAAACAGATTTTTTCATTGGGTTGTATATCTAAATCAATTCCTCTAATAGCTTCATATTCTGCTAAGGGATTTTTATAATGCAAATTTCTAACATTAATTTTTATGCCTTTTCCTGTGTCTATATTTTCAAATTTGATACCTTCTTTGGATTCTAAGGGAATATCGGTTACATAACCAATTTTGTCTAATGCGGTAAGTACATCATAAATGGTTTCCATAGAAGTAATAAGCTTTTCTGTAGAACTCATTACTAAGATAATGACAATTTCTGAAGCTACAAATTGGGCAACATTAATTTCTTTATTAATCACTAAGTAAGAACCTAAAATTAAAAGCCCTGCGGTTACAAATATCTTAAAAACTACAATCGTAGAATACTGAAAAGCAAGAATTTTGAAGTGTTTTGTTCTATATTCTAAATATTTTTGAGTAAGTTTATCGGTTTTATTCATAGCAAAATCCGTATTGCCTGCGAGTTTAAATGTTTCTAAGGTTCTTGCTAACTCTTCTAACCAATACACAATTTCATATTTATATTTGGATTCTTTAATGGAAGATTCTAACCCTAAGGGACCTGTGAAATAAATAATACTCACCAAAATAACCAAAAGAAAGAAACCAAAAACTACGAATACAGGGTGATAAAATCCTAAAAGAATAAGCCCAAATAAAATTTGTAAAACAGATGTAGAAAAATCCATCAAGACCTTGGATAGTCCTTTTTGTACCGTTAAAATATCAAAAAAACGATTGACTAATTCTGGGGGATAATATTGCGTTAAATAATCTAATTGCATCCTTGGGATTCTATAACAGAATTCTAAGGAGGCTCTTGTAAAAACTCTTTGTTGCATTTTTTCCAATAATTGCATTTGGAAATAATTCGTTATACCATAAAAAGTAATTCCAATCACCACAAAAAGGATTAAGACTATCCAGGTAGTATTAATTCTACCACTAGAAATTAAGCCGATAATAGCTTGTATACCTAAGGGTAAAGTTAGATTTAATCCTCCGAGAAAAATTGCATAACCATATAATTTATAAACGATATCTCTATCTACAAAAATAAGTCTTATTAAACGTCTTATAGGCTTTATGTACGTGTCTGCCATTCAGGGGAAAAAAATAATGTCGCAAAATACAAAGATTTTTAATCAATGTCAAATTAAAACAAAAAATCCCGTTTCTTGCTTAGAAACGGGATTTTTAATCAAAAGGGTTTTATGAGATTTTAGTACATACCTCCCATGCCGCCCATTCCTGGATTAGGCATTGCAGGTGCTTTTTCTTCTGGTTCATCAGTGATAACACATTCCGTAGTTAGCAACATAGAAGCAATAGAAGCGGCGTTTTCTAAAGCTGTTCTTGTAACTTTAGTAGGATCTATAACGCCTGATTCAAATAAGTTTTCAAATTGCTCAGTTCTTGCGTTGTAACCGTAGTCATTTTCACCTTCTTTAACTTTTTCTATGATTACAGCACCTTCTAAACCTGCATTTTCTACGATTTGTCTTAAAGGTTCTTCTAAGGCTCTTCTAACAATGGAGATACCAATTCCTGTGTCACCTTTTAATAATCTATCATTGATTCCACCTTTACCTGGTAATAAATCAGCAATACATCTAATTAAAGCAACACCACCCCCAGGAACTATACCCTCAGCTACAGCAGCTCTTGTTGCGTGTAATGCATCTTCTACTCTTGCTTTTTTCTCTTTCATTTCTACTTCTGTGGGTGCTCCAATATAAATAACGGCAACGCCTCCAGATAATTTTGCTAATCTTTCTTGTAATTTTTCTTTATCGTACTCAGAAGTAGTAGTTTGAATTTGAGCTTTTATTTCGTTAACTCTTTTTTGAATATCTTCTTTAGAGCCTAATCCATCTACAATGGTTGTATTGTCTTTGTCTATGGTTACTTTATTCGCTCTACCCAAATAATCTAGTTGAGCATCTTCTAATCTATATCCTTTTTCTTCCGAAATTACTTGACCACCGGTTAAAATTGCGATATCTTCCAACATAGCTTTTCTTCTATCTCCAAATCCAGGAGCTTTAACCGCAGCCACTTTCAAAGAACCTCTAATTCTATTAACAACCAATGTTGCTAAGGCTTCTCCTTCAATTTCTTCTGCAATAATTAGCAAAGGTCTTCCTGTTTGTAGAGTTTTTTCCAATATAGGAAGAAGCTCTTTCATATTGGAAATTTTTTTGTCGTAGATGAGTATATAAGGATTATCTAACTCTACGGTCATCGTTTCTGCATTGGTAACAAAGTAAGGAGAAACATAGCCTCTATCAAACTGCATACCTTTAACAGTTTCTAAGTAGGTATCAATACCTTTGGCTTCTTCTACAGTAATGACACCATCTTTGCCTACTTCTTTCATTGCTTTCGCAATCAATTCGCCAATTTCAGCGTCTCCATTAGCGGAAATGGTACCTACTTGAGCAATTTCTTTATCATCAGAAATAGATTTAGAGATTTTTTTCAATTTTTCTACAACTACTTTTGTGGCTTCATCAATACCTCTTTTTAATTCCATAGGATTAGCGCCTGCTGCAACATTTTTCAATCCTTCTCTTACGATAGCTTGCGCTAAAACTGTAGCAGTAGTGGTACCATCACCTGCAACATCTGCGGTTTTAGATGCTACTTCTTTTACCATTTGTGCTCCCATATTTTCAATAGCATCTTTTAATTCAATTTCTTTTGCTACTGTAACACCATCTTTAGTAACTAATGGAGCACCATATTTTTTGTCAATTACGACGTTACGTCCTCTAGGACCTAAAGTTACTTTTACAGCGTTTGCTAATGTATCAACGCCTTTTTTTAATAAGTCTCTTGCTTCAATGTCAAATTTAATAATTTTTGCCATAACTTTTTTGTTTTTGAATTTAGATAATTGCTAAAATGTCAGATTCACGCATAATAAGATAGTCGTTGCCATCAATTTGAATTTCAGTTCCAGCGTATTTTCCATACAGAACTACATCACCTACTTTAACAGTCATAGGCTCATCTTTTTTACCAGAACCCACTGCAATAACTTCTCCTTTTTGTGGTTTTTCTTTAACGGTATCGGGAATAATGATACCAGCAGCAGTTACTGATTCTGCTGAGGAAGGTTTTACAATTACGCGATCTGCTAATGGTTTAACATTTAATGCCATAATACTATGTTATTTTAAATTTCTGTTTCTCTACTATCTATTATTGTGCCAATTTTAAAAATATGCCATTTTGTCACTTCTTTAGTTTTTAGAATAAGATAAACTTTTTCAAGTTTAGCTAATAAATTAGAAAATTATCTAATCACTATTTAGCAAAAACAATTAATCATTTCTAAAATTATTTCTTTTAATGAAAAACCAAGATCAGACACTTTGTCTAAAATAATTTCTACTATATGACACAATGTTTACATATTCCTTTCATTGAAAAATGATACTCCTCAATTTGATAACCATCAGGAAGTTTAATCAAGGGAATTTTTACATCTAAACAAGTCGTTTGATTACACTTAACACATTGAAAATGAATATGTTCATGTTTATGATTATCTTGATGATGTAAACAAATCTCAGAACATAAAGCATATTTTAAGGTAAAAGAATCATCTACCACTTTGTGAATTAATCCTAACTCCTCAAATTTATTGAGTGTTCTATAAAGTGTTACCCGGTCAATAATTTCAATATTTTTCTCTAAAAAAGGCTGTGATAAAGCAAAATTATGATTTTGAAATAGTTCCAAAACTCTAATTCTTGCATTTGTAATTTTTAATTGGTATTTTTTTAAAATTTCTTCGGGTTTCATTTTACTATAAAAATTGTTTTCCCAATTTCATAACCATCAGCAAAAACAACAACTTTATATTGACCTTTTTCATAACTCAAATCTTCAGGTTTTGAAAAAATTCCACAGACCTGAATTTCTGTTCTTTGGTAATTAATTTGGGTTTTGGTTGTATAAATTTCTTCTCGATTTCTGTGAGTAAAATATCCCGAATTTTTTTTGAATTGCTTTAAAATTTCCTTTGTAGGACTGATAATTTGGATATAAATATTTCTACTCCCTATTTCAGCAACATTATTTTCTTGTATTTTGAAACAAACCTTTATATCATGTAATTGCCTAGCTTTAAACACATCATCCGTAATCTCTTTACCACGTGAATTAATATTATAAATCACAAAATCTGTTGCTTTTAAGATTGAAGCTGCTTCTAATTTAGTTTCTTTTAAAGAAATGTCTTCTTTTAAAACTTCATTTAAACTATCACGTTCTTTAATGGTATAATTTAAGTTCTCAATTTTTTCTTTTAATTGCTGATTTTCCTCTTTTAAACGATTAATTTCCTGCTGGTATTTAGCTATGTAAAAATTCTTTTGGTCTAGTTGACCTTGCAATTGTTCTGCTTTAGCTTTGGTTAGTTTACCTTCACTTTGATATTTTTTTACTAAATTTTGAAGATTATCCAAATTTTTTTGAAGTTCCTGAATTTTACGATCTTTGGTTTCAACTTCAGTATTTTTATCATTTATAACAGATTCTAATTCAGTGAGTTTATTATCCAAATCTTTAATTTCGTTTTGAAGTTCAATTTTTGTTTCTTCAAGATTAATTTTTTCTTTTTTTAGTTTTTGGTTATCAGAATAATAGTAAAAGCCTATAGCAAAAAGGCTAATCACTAATATGGCTAAACCCACTCTTATGAAAAGATTCTTGTTTGGTTCCATAAAATACAGTGCAAAAATAGAAATTCTTTCGGAATTTTTAAAAAAATTAAATCATGATGATTTGGGCGTGCCCCTTGCTACGCTGCGGGTCGGGCTGTTTCGGGCTTCGCTTTGCTTCGGCAATCCTTTTTCCACTTTTTTCAAAAGCGTCAAAAGGCAGTGCCACTTTGTGCCCTTCACATCCCTCACGCTGAAATTATGCCTTGCATAAATTAAATCGCTATCTCAATGGAACAAAAAACCATAAAATTTTTAAATACTCACGAAGAATTTCTCTTGGATAGATTCGTAAAAATCGCTCAAGATTACAAAATAGAATAATTGCTAGAATTGAAAAAACATAAGCGGGCTATAATACCCGCTTGTTCTCTATTGTATTCTTAACCAATCGGTTCCATTGCTTATGATGGTTATAGAAGAATTTGGTAAGATAGTATTTTGTATGAATCCAGCAAAATCTGCATAAGGAGAAATACTAGCTGCTGTTGCATTTCTATTTACAATAATATAAACACGTCCTGGACAAGAACCAGGAGTTGGCAAAATAATGGATCCTCCCGTTCTATATACTACGTGGTGAGTTTCATTTAATGTTAGATTAGCAGTCATTGGAGTAAAGCTGGTGGCGTAACTACCAACAACATGCAAACGAGAATGAGGATTAGGCGTTCCTATACCGACATTTACTGTAGCGGTAGCCCCATTCACTCCATTGATAGAACCAATGACAACGGCGTTAGAAACATCTACTCGTGCTCTGGCACCGATAGCAGTGGCATTGGTTAAGTTTCCACTTCCTACATTGGCTCCATGCCCAATCCCCGTATTTTCGGAGCCTGTGGTATTGTTATAGAGCGCTTGATATCCGAAGGCGTTATTAGATGAGCCTGTGGTATTGTAATAGAGTGCCCCTCTTCCTACAGCAGTATTATTATTTCCTGAAGTGTTATTAACAAGCGTATTATAGCCGTATCCGCTATTTGAGCCGCCTGAAGTGTTTTGCATAAGAGACCAAGGTCCGAATGCGGAATTGGCAGCACCAGAACTATTATTTAATAGTGCCATATAACCTACTGCGGTATTTTCTCCTCCTGTATTAGCACCAGGAGAAGTACTTCCCCTTAAAGCCTCGTAACCTACAGCAACGTTGGTATTATTGAAGGCTGATGTCGTATTATTTGCATAAAGCATGGCTCTTGCCCCTATCGCAGTTGCTCTACTACCCGCTAC
>CAZBPK010000128.1:0-10248 GCA_964493765.1 uncultured Bacteroidia bacterium
TATGTTTTACTTTGTAATTACCTAATCTTTGATTATCTAAATTTCTATGTTTAACTTGATAATTAGCATATCTACGACTGTCTAAATTTCTATGTTTTACTTTGTAATTACCTGAGAATTTTTTGTTATCCAGAGACTTATGTCTTTTTTGATATTGAGAATAAGTTTTATGGTCCAAACGATTATGTTTTTGTTTGTAATTACCTGTAAATCTTTTGTTATCTAAAGAGTTATGTTTTACTCTGTATTGAGGGATATGGACGTTATCAAGACCTTTTCTACGAATTTTGTTTTTATTACCGTATGTTACATAATCTAAACTTTTAGGTTTATATCGTTTAATACGGTAAGGGTTTTGGGCTTTATCTAAAGTTTTGTGATATTTTTTGGGATTTTTTTGCCTTGCAGCTTGAAGTTTTTGTTGAAATTTTTGACGCTTTTTTTGTTGAGCTTGGAACTGCTTAGCTTTAGCAATTTGTTCTTTTCTTAAATGTTTTACGTTGGCTTGTTTCTTTTTATGCGGTGCAAACTTGGCTTCTTTTCTATGATTTCTATGGCTTGGATTACAGGCAGGACCTGTACAAGGTTTAAATTCTTGACCATCCTGTGCATTGATAATCAAAGGATTAACCAACAACAAGACTCCCCAAATCAATAAAAATATTTTATATATACTCAAAAGGTTTCGCAAGAGTGAGTTTTAACAATTTGCAAATATGCTACAATTTTTACAAAAAAACCAAAAAAGTTTTTCCACTTATAAACATAACCACTCACAGAATTCCCTTTCATAATGGATTGGACATTTACATCTGAACACTTAAAGAAAAATTTATTAAATCTATACATAAAGAGCCATTTGTAAAACTATTTTTTTAAATCATATTTTACAATACATAAAAAATTAGATTTTTTTCTAACTATTTACTTGATATTTATGTTGTTATCAAGATTTCGAGTTAAAAAAATGTTAAACTTAAAAAAACTATTTGCATAAAAAAAGTTTTTTAATTATTATTGCCAAAAATTTAGCGTATATGAAAAAATATATTATTTTAATCGCATTTTTTGTAAATGTATCGCTTTTTGCTCAAACATTTCAAATTGGGCATAGAACGCATAGCCCTGTAGATTCTTCTAGAAGCAATAGAGTAATTCAAGATACTGAAATTTACTATCCTGCTAATACTGCTGGAGATAATGTACCCGTAGCCAGTGGGCAATTTCCTGTAATTGTTTTTGGTCATGGCTTTACAATAGCTTGGAATGCTTATAATTACATCTGGGAATATTTTGTTCCTAAGGGCTATATTTGTATTTTTCCTAGAACAGAAGGCAATATCAGTCCTAATCATGGAAATTTTGGAGGAGATTTAAGATTTTTAGCCCAGTGGATACAACAACAAAACCAGTTATCCTCTTCACCCTATTTTGGGAAAGTAAAAAATAAATCTGCTGTGATGGGTCATTCCATGGGAGGTGGTTCCACCTATTTAGCGGCATCAGGAAATAATGTTTTTACAACGGTTGTTTCTTTAGCGGCTGCTGAAACCAATCCATCAGCAAAATCTGCTGCAAAACAAGTAAACTGCCCAGTTTTAAGTATTGCGGGAAAAGAAGATTGTGTTACTAAACCCTCTGAACACCAAATCCCTATCTTTGATAGCCTTGCTTCTAATATAAAATACTACATGGAATTAGAAGGCTCTACTCACTGCAATTTTACCAGTAGTGGTGCCACAACCTGTTTTTCTGCTGAAGGTATAAGCTGTATAGGATACGGTCCTTTTATTTCAAGACAAGACCAAAATACAAGAACTATAAGACTTGCAGAACCTTGGTTAGAATTTTTCTTAAAAGAAAGATGCTCTGCATGGCAACAATTTTTAGATACAGTACAAACTTATATCACAAATCAATATTTAACTGCTAATCAGCAAATTGGAACTCCTCCTTTTCCTCAACCTCAACAACCAACTGTCAATGGCACCAGTATTTGTTTAGGCGATACTGCTTTATTAGAAGTTACTGCGCCCTCTAACGCAACGTTCTTGTGGTACACTCAACCTAACGGGGGTACCTCCATACATTCAGGGAATTCTTATTCTCTTCCTAACCTCAGTTCTACTACTACTTACTATGTAGAAACTATTGTTAATACTTGTACTTCTTCCAGAAAGTCAGTAACCGTTCAGGTAAATACGCCCCAAATTCCGACGATTACCCAAAATGGTAGTCAATTACAGTCTTCAACTGCGATGAGTTACCAGTGGTTCTTGAACGGTACTCCTATCCAAGGGGCAACTGCTCAAACTTATACTCCGTCTCAATCAGGTTCTTATACCGTACAAGTAACGGATATGAATGGCTGTTCTGCCACTTCTGCTCCTTTGAATTATACAACTACTTCTTATAGCTCTTCTCAAAATTATGAAATTTCTATTTACCCCAATCCTACGGAAGGAAATGTTTTATATATAAGAAAACCAAGTAATTTTGAATTTAATTATCAAATCATTGACCTAAATGGAAAAATCATACAATCAGGAGCTTTGAATAAAGCTGAAATAGAGGTTGGTAACTTGACTGAAGGAATGTATTTTATTAAACTATTTGAAAAAGATTTTTCATTTGTTGGAAAATTTATAAAAAATTAGTAATTTTGCATTTATAAAATTAATTAACCAATGGCAACAAAAGAAACCGCTCAACATGAGTTAATCAAAGAAAGTTTATCAAAATTTTTAACAAAAGAGGTATTACCTTATATTGATCAGTGGGAAAAGGATAAATATTGTTCAAAAGAAATATTTCAGAAAATGGGAGAACAAGGCTTTTTTGGAGTTAGTTTTCCTGAACAGTATGGGGGAAGTGGATTAGATTTTTGGGCTGCTGTAGCCGTTTCAGAAGTAATGGCAAAATTTAATATGGGTGGATTGGGTATGTCGTTGTATGCCCATAATTTTTTACCATTACCCTTAATTTTAGCGGCTGGAACAGAAGAACAAAAACAAAAATATTTAGTACCTGCACTGAAAGGTGAAAAAATCGCTGCATTAGCTATTACTGAACCCGGTGCTGGTTCCGATGTGGGGGGCATCAAAACTACTGCCGTAGAAAAAGATGACCATTTCGTAATCAATGGTTCTAAAATGTTTATTACCAATGGTAATTTAGCGGATTTTATTGTAGTAGTTACAAGAACGGGTGAAGGTTATGATTTTACAAACTTTATTTTTGAAACCAATACACCCGGTTTTAAAACTATAGAAGTAAAAAATAAATTAGGAATGCACACTTCCGATACCGCTCAGCTTTTCTTTGATAATTGTATAGTTCCTAAATCTCAAGTACTAGGGCAAAAAAGCATGGGCTTTTATTATATCATGAACAATCTACAAGAAGAAAGATTGTTAGCAGCTGTTACGGCTACTTTTGCGGCAGAATGGGCTTTAGAAAAAGCAATTTTATATAGTAAAGAACGTGAAGCATTTGGAAGACAAATTGGTAAGTTTCAAGTAATCCGTCATAAAATTGCAGAAATGGCAATAAAATTAGAAGCTTGTAAAGCCATTACTTTCAGAGCTGTTCAAGATTTTATTGATAACGGTGCGGGAGCCGTTCGTACTATCACTATGGCTAAAGCGTTTACTTGTCATGAAGCCCAGCTTATTATTGATGAAGCCCTACAAATACATGGTGGTTGGGGTTATATGGAAGACTATGGTTTGGCAAGAGCCTTCCGCGATTGTAGATTATTAACTATTGGTGCTGGTACTTCAGAAGTAATGAATGAAATTATTTCCAAAATTGTGATTGAAGAAGTGAAACATAAAACCGTTATTGACCACAGATAATTTTCAAAATTTGTTAATTTATATTAAGGCAGTTCAAAAGCTGCCTTATTTTTTTGAATAAATACCTTCATCAGTAATTGTATTTTGAATAATTTTGCTTCATGAATCGCAGAGAGTTTATATCTTTTCTCAGTGCTGCAAGTTTATTACCCTTAATAGATTTTCAAACGGAAAGATGTTTATATGTATTTTTTAATGGTAAAATTTATAGTGATGGGCGATTTTTAGAGGGATTTGTTGGTATTCATAAATCGGGAAAATTAGTTTATAGTCAAAAACCTATTATTGGAGATAACAATATAGATTGTAAAGGCTTAGTAATCGCACCGGGGTTTATTGATATTTTAGCGGATAATGCTCTTAACCCTGATAAAACTTATCAAATTTTTGAAAAATATAAACTTACAGATGGTTGCACTACCCCTCTTCAGATGCACGGAGGTTCTGACGAATGCGGGCAGTTTTATAAAAACTTTTCTTTAAAACCTCATTATACGAATTTTGGTGTCTCCACTATGGTAATGACCATTCGTAACAAATACCCTAGTCTTTCTGCAAGACTAAAAAAAGTAGAACAGAATTTAGAAGAAGGGGCATTAGGAGTTTCTCATAGTATTGAATATCAACCTACTGATTACTCTGAAGTTTTAGAATACGCTAAATTGGCTGCAAAATATCAAAGAACCTTTTTTTTACATTTGAGATATTCAGCAAAAGAAACTGAATTAGAAGGAGTTAAAGAGGCGATTAAATTAGCAAAAGAAACAGGAACTGCTGTTCATATTGACCATATTCATTCTACTGGTGGTACTTACAACATGCCAAAAGCCTTAGAACTCATTCGTGAAGCAAGAAAAACAGGTTTAAAAATAACAACTTGTGTTTACCCCTTTTCGTATTGGGCAACCTATCTGCCGTCAAAACGTTTTGATCCAGGTTGGCAACAGCGTTATGGTTTAACCTACTCGGACTTGACAGTGGTTGGAACTGGAGAAAAACTCACTAAAGAAAAATTTGATTTGTATCGCAGGGGGTATAATCGTTTGGTTGCAGTTCCAGAAGGAACTATGGATATGAAAAATACCGTTAATTTGGCACTAAAAGAAGAATTTGTAATGATTGGTTCAGATGGTGGTATTGAAAGTGAACCCAAGGCGAATAATCATCCCAGAGGTGCTTCTTGTTATGCAACTGCATTAAATTATAGTAAAAAAATTTCCATGCCCTTAGAAAAAATGCTTTATAAAATGATAGATTTGCCTAAATCATTGGCTTTAAAACCCTTAGAAAATAGAGGAAAAATTCAAACGGGTTATTGGGCGGATTTGGTCTTATTCAATCCTGAAACTATCCAAGGAAAAGCAACAGTAGCTAATCCCAATCAATTTTCTCAAGGTATTGAATATGTGTTTGTGAATGGAAAATTAGCCTATGAAAAAGGTCAATTAAAAAATATGGCGGGAGTAGGAATTAAGTATTAGGCAAGAGGCAAGCATAGCTTGTGTAAATGCGTGAGGGATGCGTAGGGCACGAAGTGGCACTGCCTTTTGACACTTTTGAAAAAAGTGGAAAAAGGATTGCCGAAGCGATAGCGAAGCCCGAAGCAAGCCCGACCCGCAGCGTAGCAAGGGGCACGCCCTAATAATTATTCTTTTTTGATTTTGTAAATTGGAGCATTAATAATCCCCAGCCTAATATCATTAATATTCCTCCAAGTGGAGTAATTGGTCCTAAAAACTTCCATTGAAGAAAAATTAATCCGTAAATTGAACCACTAAAAAATGTGATACCCAATAGCCATAAAATACCAACAGTTTTATGAAAAGTATTACTATGAGTAAACCATAATAAAGCTAAAGCCATATACATTTGATATTTTACAGCAGTTTCAAAGGAGTGCAATTGTTCTAAGGTTAAGATTTTTTTTAAAAAGTGTGCACCCAAAGCTCCTAAAATAATTGCTGTCATACCTAAAAATGCTGCATAGATTTTATAAATTTTCATTATTTTGTTTTTTGATTTTCTGAACTTTCTGTTGTATAAAACCAATATTTTTGAGGTTTTTTCTCAATAAGCCATTGAAAACCTTCTAATTGATTTTTATCAAACCATATTTCGTGCATAGGAAAATAGGTAGATTCCGCATTTTTATGAAATATAATTTTAGAAGGTTTGTTTTCTTCAAACCATATTTCAATATTTTCCGATTTTCCTTGGTTCATTCCCAAATATTCTTCTCCATCTTTTGCAAAATAAATACTATTGGCATCTTTTTGTACTAACATCCAATAAATTTCTTTATTTTTAAATTTTCCATCAATATGCAAACCTTTAATTTGGTTAAACCCTACACTATCTTGTTGTGAAATTAAAAAACTATTCTTGCGAATTGCAATAGAATCAGGGTTGTTATTTTTTAACCATAAATAAATGGTATCACCAATCATTTGGCTAGAATCTGACCATATAATAGGATTTTGAGTAAATGAAATGATTGAATCTAACTGGTTATAATGCAAGGAATCACAAATGGCTTGGAATGAATTAGTAATAAGTTTTACGTTTTTCCATGCTATTAACTCTTTTTTCCTTTTAGAAGAATCTTGAACACTGAATAAAGTATCAGCAAATAAAGTCATGGTATCGTTAGCATAAAAATAAATGACGTAAGGGTCATGGGTAAGCCAAAATTTATTTTTTTTAGAATTCCAAGTTGCAAAATCACCGTACAAAATGGTAGAAGTATCTTGATTTTGAATGTAAACATTGCAAATGGCTTTACCACTATCTTGGTCATTCCAAAAATATAAAGTGTCAGCTTTGGCAAAATAATTACTATCTTGGTACCAAGGATTTTGATATAAATAAAAATCCTTTTTTTCAGTATCTAAAAAACCTCTTTCTGAATAGGCTTTAGAGCTGTCTTTCAAGCCCAATACATTAGTGGGTGCTTTTAAGGTTACTATTTTGGTTTCTGTGTTGTATTCCAAGGTATCAGTCCAAGCAAAAATATCTTTATTGGTCAATTTTATATTCTTGATGAAAAGTGCGTTTTTGGTGCTGGTATTATATTGACCTATCACTGAAACCAATTCATTTTCCGAATCTTTCAGTTTACCATTTTGGTTATATTCACCTATTTGAGTTTTACGATTATAAAGTAAATAATTTGTAAAAAGGGTTGTTCTGTTATCCGTAAGTTGAACATTATGAAATACTTCCGCAATTTGTGTATTACCGTCATAAAAAAGTTTGTCACCTTTTAGTTGAGTGGTATCATCCATGATCATTTTAACATTAGAAAAAGCTTGAATAGAATTTTCATTAGTAAAATGATAAGCAGAATCACAATACATAAAAGTGGATTTTTGTTTTAAAATTACATTACCAATTAATTTTCTAATCGGCTGATTATCAATAGTAGCAAACTCAAAAACATCAGAATTGATAATTTCAATAGGCTCATTGTTTTGAGCATATAAACCATAAAAACAAAATCCTAAAACAAAAAATAAGTATTTCAAAGTGTATGAAAATCGTTGCAAATTACGAATTTTTTATAATTTTTGGGTATTGATTTTGGCTTAGACTTAATTTTGAAAATTTCTTTTATGATTTATACATCACTTAACTTTTTTATCATCATGATTTTAAGTTTTTTTACCTGCTCTGTAAATGCACAATTCCGACTTACTTATATCGCTAAAAATTGTTTTGTCCTTCAAAATTATAAAACGGATAACCCCATTTATGATTTAGGAAATCATTTTTCTTATTCACCGGAATTGGGTATAGGTTTACAAGGTGCTGATATAGCTATATTTTCTTTAGGTCTTCAATATCATTTTATGGGTGGGAAAAACTCAAGTAATAAAATATTGGGAGTCAGTTATTTGCTTATTCCATTCAATACTGCCTTTTTATGGAAAATTTCAAATACACAATGGAATGCTTATTTAGACACAGGATTACAATATGGTATTCAATTAGCTTCTCAAAGTGGTGAAAATGAAGGTATTCCTTATAGATTTCATTCAAATTATTGGGGTTTGCATTTATCACCCGGAGTAGAATATGGTTTCCACTCAAAGATTAGACTCATTTTACAAGTTTACTATTCTTTACAAATCAATGATGCTAGCAAAAATTTTTTCATCGGTAAATTTCATAATTACGGAATTAAACTAGGAATCCGGTATTTGAAAAAAAAATAAATGGGTTTTAAATTTCTAATGGAAAATTAAGCATCTAAAAGGATTAAAAAATCCTCGGTCTTGTATCACTTTGGTAGTTTTTGAAAATTGATTACTTTTGCAATATGAATTTATCCTTAGATTTTGATATTACTCAAATTCCAACACCATGTTTTGTATTAGATGAAAAATTGCTCATCAACAATTTGGAAAAATTAAATTATGTTCAAAAAGAAGCAGGAGTAAATATATTGTGTGCATTAAAAGGCTTTGCGATGTGGAGTACTTTTCCTTTGGTAAAAAAATATTTATCGGGAGCAACTGCCTCCTCTCTTCATGAAGCCATGTTATGTTATGAAGAATTGAATAAACCCGCACATTTATGCTGCCCTTTATACACTGATGCCGATTATGATAAAATTCTTGAAATTAGTAATCATATAACTTTCAATTCTTTAAGTCAATATGAAAGATATCATGCAAAAGCATTAGAAAAAGGTTTAAAAATTGCCATTAGAATCAATCCAGAATTTTCGGATTCTCCGGCTGCATTATACAATCCTTGTGTTCCTGGTTCTAGACTTGGTGCAACAAGAGATAAATTTGATGAAAAACTCCCCAAAGGTGTAACAGGTTTACATTTCCATTCTCTTTGTGAGTCTGATAGTTATGCACTAGAAAATACTTTAAATGCCATTATTTCTAAATTTGACGATTTATTAAAACAAATTGAATGGTTCAATATGGGTGGTGGACATCATATTACAAGAAAAGACTATGATGTTGAGCATCTTATCAAAGTTTTAAAAGATTTTAAAGCAAAATACCCCAATATCAAAGAAATTTATTTGGAACCCGGTGAAGCCGTTGGTTGGCAAACAGGTTATTTAGTTTCAAAAATTTACGATATTATTGAAAACCAAGGTATTTACATATTAATGGTGGATACTTCAATTTCTGCACACATGCCCGATTGCATTGAAATGCCTTATAAACCCGTAATCCTTGGTGCAACCGATTATATCAATGGAACAAAAAAATACCGTGTTGGTGGTATGACTTGTTTGGCTGGAGATTATGTTGGGGATTATTCCTTTGAGACAGAACCACAAATTGGTGATTACATTGTTTTTAATGATATGATTCATTATACAATGGTAAAAACCACCACTTTTAATGGAATCAATTTACCGAATATTGGAATTATCAAAGAAGACAGAAGCTTCCAGTTGATAAAATCTTTTGGCTACCAAGATTATAAATCTAGACTTTCCTGATTTTCTTTTTGAATTAATACAATATGTTTTTTGTAAATTGTCCAATGATCATTTAACTTTGTATAATGCTGATTGCAAATCCCATTTATGATGCTGTTTTTAAATATTTGATGCAAGATAAAAGAAGTGCTAAAATCTTGCTTCAAGCAATTTTAGACTTACCTATTTTAAATTTAGAATTTACAACTCAAGAATTTGCATCAGAAATTCAATACTTTTCCATTTTCAGAGTAGATTTTAGAGCACGCATCAAAACCCGTAACAACCAAGAAAAACTTATTCTCATTGAGTTACAAAAAATCAAGTTTAGCACTGACGATATTTTTCGTTTTAGAAAATATTTAGGGGAACAATATTCTTCCAAAAACAATATTGATGAACAAGGTAAACCTTTACCAATTGTTACCGTTTATATTCTAGGTCATTATTTAGAAGATTATAAAGAATATCCTATTTTACGCGTGAAAAGGCAAATTTTAGAACATGGAACCAATGATGTATTAGAAAGTGGAAAAAGTAATTTTATTGAATTATTAACTCATGATTGCATCATTATACAAATACCTTCCTTGAAAAAGAAAAAAAACAAAACCAATGAATTGGAAAGGCTACTGGACATTTTTGATTTAGCAAAGCGCCATCAAATTGAATATGACGAAAAAGGTTTATCCAAAGAATATTTTCCAGTATTGAGGCGTTTAAGGAAAGCGATAGAGGAAGAGGAAGTAAAAGGAATCATGGATGTTGAAGATGAAATCATTGAGTCTTTTAAGCAGAAAGAGACGGAAATAGAAAAAGCATTAGAAATTGCTGAACAAGAAAGAAAAAGAGCTGAAGAAAAAGAAAAACTTTTGGCAGAAAAAGAAAATCTTTTGGCAGAGAAAGAGAAGTTAATGGAACAAGAGCGTTCAAAATTAATAG